>JBIPOM010000019.1:0-22684 GCA_044379175.1 Flavobacterium sp.
TTTTCGGAGAAGATAAAGCTTTCGAAAGAAGAAATTATCCTCCTGGTCAACATGGTTTGGCAAAAAGAAGAGGTAAAAAATCTGAATATGCTGTCCAGTTAATGGAAAAGCAAAAAGCAAAATATACTTATGGTATTTTAGAGCGTCAGTTCAGAAATTTATTTGAAAAAGCAGCTGCTGCTTCAGGTGTAACAGGTGAAATCTTGTTGCAACTTTGTGAAGCTCGTTTAGACAATGTAGTGTACAGAATGGGTATTGCACCTACTCGTAGATCTGCTCGTCAATTCGTTTCTCATAGACATATCACAGTTAATGGTGAATTGGTTAATGTACCTTCATACCACTTAAAACCTGGCGATATTGTTGCAGTTCGTGAAAAATCTAAATCTCTTGAAGCAATTGAAAGCTCTTTAGCTAACAATTCTGCTGTATATGAGTGGATTACTTGGAATAATGATACGAAACAAGGTACGTTTGTAACTGTGCCTCAAAGACTTCAGATTCCAGAAAATATTAAAGAGCAACTAATCGTTGAGTTGTATAACAAATAATAATTGACATTAGTCGAAGATATGGCAATATTTAATTTTCAAAAGCCCGATAAAGTTATCATGATCGATTCTACCGATTTTGAAGGTAAATTCGAATTTAGACCTTTAGAACCTGGTTATGGATTAACAGTTGGTAACGCTTTAAGAAGAGTTTTACTTTCTGCATTAGAAGGTTTTGCTATTACATCTGTAAGGATAGAAGGTGTTGAACATGAATTTTCAACAATTCCTGGTGTAGTAGAAGATGTTACTGAAATTATCTTAAATCTTAAACAAGTACGTTTTAAACGTCAAATTGAAGATGTAGATAACGAATCAGTTTCTATCTCTCTTTCTGGTAAAGATCAAATTACAGCTGGTGATTTCCAAAAATTTATTTCTGGTTTTCAAGTTTTAAACCCAGATTTAGTAATTTGCAATCTGGATAGCAAAACAACTATCAACATGGAACTTTCTATCGAAAAAGGTAGAGGATATGTTCCTGCTGAAGAAAATAAAAAACCAAATGCTCCTATTGGAACAATTTTTACAGATTCAATATATACACCTGTAAAAAATGTGAAGTATTCAATTGAAAATTTCCGTGTTGAACAAAAAACTGATTACGAAAAATTAGTTTTTGAAATCAAAACAGATGGTTCAATTAATCCAAAAGATGCATTGACTGAAGCAGCTAAAACGTTGATTCACCATTTTATGTTGTTTTCTGACGAAAGAATCACTCTAGAGGCTGATGAAATTGCTCAAACTGAGTCTTATGATGAGGAATCATTACATATGAGACAACTATTGAAAACTAAATTAGTTGATATGGATTTATCAGTAAGAGCATTAAATTGCTTAAAAGCTGCTGAAGTTGATACTCTAGGAGATTTAGTTTCTTTCAATAAAAACGATTTAATGAAATTCCGTAATTTCGGTAAAAAATCACTAACTGAATTAGATGAGTTGGTGGCAAATAAAAACCTTACTTTTGGAATGGATTTAGCAAAATACAAGTTAGATAAAGAATAATTCATTCATATTTTGCTCTCCAAAGCGGATTGATGCAAGATGAAGATAAAATAATTATGTCATGAGACACGGAAAAAAATTCAATCATTTAAGTAGACAAACAGGTCATAGAAAAGCAATGCTTGCTAACATGGCATGTTCTCTAATTGAACACAAGCGTATTAATACAACTGTTGCTAAAGCAAAAGCTTTAAAACAATTTATTGAGCCTCTTGTAACAAAATCAAAAGAAGATACAACACATAACAGACGTATTTGTTTTTCTTATTTAAGAAGTAAATATGCTGTAACAGAATTATTCAGAGAAGTAGCTGATAAAGTAGCTGATCGTCCAGGAGGTTATACTCGTATTATAAAGTTAGGTAACCGTTTAGGGGATAACGCTGATATGGCTATGATTGAACTTGTAGATTTTAATACAATTTATTCAACTGCTAAAAAAGAAGTTAAAAAAGCATCTACTCGTAGAGGTAAATCAAAAAAAGCAGATGAAACTGTAGCGGAAACTCCTGCTGCTGAGTCAACTGAATCAACTGATACAACAGAAGCTTCTGAATAATCATGAAACGATTGATTTAAAATAATTTAAAAAGGATAAACAAATTTTTGTTTATCCTTTTTTTTTATAAATACTATAACGTAATTTTGCAATATAAATAAGATAACTCAAAATTTGAGGCTTATCTCTTTTTAATAACTACAACAACTGATGAAATATAACAACAAACAACAAGCAGTTCTTTTACTTAAAGATGGAACTATTTTCTACGGAAAATCAATTGGAATTTCAGGTACAACATTTGGTGAAATCGCATTTAATACTGGAACAACTGGCTATCAAGAAATATTTACAGATCCATCTTATTATGGGCAAATAATGGTTACAACCAATGCACATATTGGAAATTATGGTGTAAATACAAAAGAAGTGGAATCAGATTCTGTTAAAATTTCTGGTTTAGTTTGTAAAAATTTTAGTATGAACTATTCTCGCGAAGACGCATCTGAAAGTTTGTATGATTATCTTGAAAAACAAAATTTAATTGTGATTTCAGATGTTGATACACGTGCTTTAGTTAGTTATATTAGAGATAATGGTGCTATGAATGCAATTATTTCTACTGACGGAACTTCAATTGAAGATTTAAAAGCAAAATTAGGTCAAGCGCCTAATATGGAAGGTTTGGATTTAGCTTCTGTGGTTTCGACTAAAGAACCTTATTTTTTTGGAAATGAAAATGCTACTTTTAAAATTGCCGCTCTAGATTTAGGAATTAAAACAAATATCTTAAGAAATTTAGCAAAACGTGATTGTTATATTAAAGTGTATCCTTATAATGCAACTTTCAATGAAATGAAAGCTTTTAATCCTGATGGATATTTTTTATCAAATGGTCCTGGAGATCCAGATCCATTAGCATCTGCACAAGAAGTAGCAAGAAACATTTTATCTGAAAATAAGCCCTTATTTGGAATTTGTTTAGGACATCAAGTAATAGCTTTAGCAAATGGAATTTCAACTTATAAAATGTTCAATGGTCATAGAGGAATTAATCATCCAGTAAAAAACTTAGTAACCGGAAAAGGTGAAATTACTTCTCAAAATCACGGTTTTGCTGTAAATAAAGAAGAATTAGAAAAACATTCCGATTTCGAATTGACTCATGTTCACCTAAATGACCTTACTGTTGCTGGAATGAAAATGAAATCTAAAAATTGTTTTTCAGTACAATATCATCCAGAATCAAGTCCTGGGCCTCATGATTCGAGTTATTTATTTGATGAATTTATCACAAACATAAAAACATCTAAACACTAAATCGTTATCGTTTATAAGTTTTACACTAATTACGAAATTCAAAAAATAAATATATTTAACTTTGTTAAGTTAATACTAAAGAATTTAAAATATAATTAAATATGAGTATAATAATCAAAGTTCACGCAAGACAAATATTAGATTCAAGAGGCAATCCTACTGTTGAAGTTGATGTAATTACTGAAAACGGAATTTTAGGTAGAGCAGCAGTTCCTTCTGGAGCTTCTACCGGCGAACATGAAGCTGTTGAATTACGTGACGGCGGAAAAGCCTATATGGGTAAAGGTGTTTTAAAAGCCGTTGAAAATGTAAATGCAACTATTGCATCAGAATTAGTTGGTATGTCAGTTTTTGAACAAAACGCAATTGACAAAATGATGATTGAGTTAGATGGTACACCAAATAAATCAAATCTTGGTGCAAATGCCATTTTAGGAGTTTCTTTAGCTGTAGCAAAAGCAGCAGCAAACGAATTAGGCATGCCTTTGTATAGATATGTTGGAGGTGTTTCTGGAAATACTTTGCCTGTTCCAATGATGAATATTATAAATGGTGGTTCGCATTCAGATGCGCCAATTGCATTTCAAGAATTTATGATTGTACCAGTTAAAGCAATATCATTCACCCACGCTATGCAAATGGGTACTGAGATTTTCCATAATCTAAAGAAGGTATTACATGACAGGAATTTATCAACAGCAGTTGGTGATGAAGGAGGTTTTGCTCCAAATCTAGCAGGTGGAACAGAAGATGCTTTAGATACAATAAAATTAGCAGTGGAAAATGCTGGGTATTCTTTTGGAGATGATATTAAAATTGCTTTAGATTGTGCGGCTTCTGAATTTTATGTAGATGGAAAATACGATTATACAAAGTTTGAAGGTGCTGGTGGAAAAATCAGAACTTCTGAAGAACAAGCCGATTATTTAACAGAGTTAGCTTTAAAGTATCCAATTATTTCTATTGAAGACGGAATGTATGAAGACGATTGGAAAGGTTGGAAATACTTAACAGATAAAATTGGTAATAAAGTACAATTAGTTGGTGACGATTTATTTGTTACTAATGTAGAACGACTTTCACGTGGAATTAATGAAGGTATTGCGAATTCGATTCTAATAAAAGTAAACCAAATTGGTACGTTATCTGAAACAATTGCAGCGGTAAATATGGCCCATAATGCAGGGTATACTTCAGTGATGAGTCATCGTTCTGGTGAAACAGAAGACAATACAATCGCAGATTTGGCTGTAGCGTTAAACTGTGGACAAATTAAAACAGGTTCGGCTTCACGCTCTGATCGTATGGCAAAATACAATCAATTATTACGTATCGAGGAAGAATTAAACGAAGTAGCTTACTTTCCAGGAGCAAATGCTTTTAAAGTAAAATAAGACTTTTCTAAAACTGAACTTGGTTAAGAATTCAAACCCTTTTAGGACAATTAAAGTCTAAAAGGGTTTTTTATTTCTACAAATTCTAATTCTAATTAGCAGTATACTCATTTTGTAAATAATATAGTAAAGTATAGCTTATATTTGTCTCACAATAAATTTAAGAATGAAAAAAACTATAATTATTTATTTTTTACTATTAACATCTAATGCTTTATTTGCTCAAAATAAAACAATTGATAGTTTGTTATTTGTATTGACTAAACCAATTAGTAATATTGATAAAGTCCAAACTTTAAATTTATTATCTGATAGTTATAAGGCCAGTAATGCTAAGAAAATGTTTTTCTATGGAAACCAAGCATTATTATTGGCAAAAAAAATAAACTTTAAAATTGGAGAAGGCAATGCACTTTTAAATATTGGAAATTCAAAAATAATTGAAGGCGATTACAAATTAGCCTTACTCAACTTTCAATAAGCACAGCAACTTTTTCAAAAAGAAATTTCTACTACAACTACACAAAAAAATATTAGTTTAGGTTTGGCGAAATCATATGGGAGTATTGGAATTGTTCTTTCTGAACAAAGTAACTATTCAAAAGCGTTACATTATTATTTAAAGTCGGTTAGGATTTACGAAAAAATTAAAGATTATGCACGATGTTCAAAGTTGTATAACAACATTGGGGTCATCTATAAGTCAGAAAAATCGGACGCTAAAGCTCTTGAGTTTTTTAGTAAAGCAGAAATAATTCAATTGTCTTTAAAAGATGAAAACATTGCCATAACGCAAACTAATATTGCTAATATTTATTTAAACCAAAATAATTTAAATAAAGCACTATCGTATTATAATTTGGCTAAAATAAGTTTAGAAAAAAATCCAAATCCGAGAGCTTTAGGGGAATGGTATAACAATATTGGTATTCTCTTAAGAAAACAAAGAAAAAATTCAGAAGCGATACAAAGTTGGAAAAATGCCATTGAAGCATTCAATCAAATTGATGATAAATTCGGGAAATCTGATACCTATTTCTATTTAGGAGAGTTGTATTATGATGTGAATAATTTAAATCAGGCTCTATTAAATATCAATAAATCATTACAATTAGGAACAGAATTAAATGTTTTAGAGTTAGTAATGAAATGTCAAAAAATACTTAGTGATATTTATACTAAACAAGGGAATATTTCTAAGGCTTTCAATTATCTTAAAAAATATACATCTTCTAAAGATAGTTTAATTAATGAAGAAAATATTCGGAAGTCAGTTGAATTATCAATGAATTATGAATTTGATAAAAAGGAATTAATTCAAAAAGAAGAGAATGAGAAAAAGCAGTTATTGTTAAAAGAAGAGGCAAAAAATTTCAAATTGAAAGTTGGCTTTATGGGGTTAATTTTTGTTTTAATTTTCGGAATTGTATTTCTAATTTACAATCGAAATCAACTAAAGAAAACGTTAACACTACAAAAAGAAATGGCGGAATATGAACAAAAAGCTTTGCATTTACAAATGAACCCACATTTTGTTTTTAACTGTTTAGGATCAATTTCGAGTTTTATTGTTCAAAACGGTACAGATTCTGCAATAATTTATTTGGCAAAATTTTCAAAGCTAATGCGTTTAACTTTAGAATATTCTAAAGAATCATTAATTCCAATTGACAAAGAGATAGAGAGTTTACAAAATTATTTGGAGTTAGAACAGTTGCGTTTTAACGAAAAGTTTGTGTTTTCAATAACCAAAAGTAAAGAGATTGAAGACGATGTTGTATTGCCACCTCTTTTGCTTCAACCGTTTGTAGAAAATGCAATTATTCATGGTGTAATTACTAAAAAAGAAAAAGGAGAAATTATAATTACTTTTTCTATACAAAATGGTTCGCTTTTATGCACGATTCAAGATGATGGAATTGGGATTAATCAATCTAAAAAAAATAAAGAAAATTCAGTTTTGGCTCATAAATCTATGGCAATAGATATTATTAAAAAAAGATTGGAACGAATTGCTTCATCAACAGCAAAACCTTCTTCTATTAAAATTGAAGAATTAAATGAGAATAACATGATTTGTGGAACAAAAGTAGTTTTACAATTACCTTTACAATATATAAATAGTATTTAAAATATGATAACTGCGGTATTAATAGATGACGATGAAAATTTAAGAATTGGAATGAAAGCACTGCTTGAAAGATTTGCTCCAAATATTAAAATTATTGGTGAAGCAGATAGTGTGGATTCTGGATACAAAATTCTGGATGCAATAATGCCTCAAGTAGTTTTCTTAGATATTCAATTAAACGATGGAACTGGTTTTGATATTTTAGAAAAAATTAAAAATAAAAATGGAATAATTAAAACCAATATTGTATTTATTACTGCTCATGAGCAATACGCCATAAAAGCTTTCCGATTTAGTGCGTTAGATTTTTTACTTAAACCCGTAGATCCAGATGATTTAAAGAAAGTGATAGCAAAAATAAATGCTGAAATTGAAAAAAATATTAGTTTTTCACATATTGATTTACTTCTAGAAAATATTAGAAAAAAAGTTGATAATTTTAAACGAATAGCATTGTCAAATTCAGACGGTATTCATCTTTTTGAAGTCAATGATATTATTCGATGTGAAAGTGAAGATAATTATACAAAGTTTTTTATCAAAAATGCGAAGCCAGTACTGATTTCAAAAACTTTAAAAGATTATGAAGAGTTATTATCAGAACACGGATTCGTAAGAATCCATCAAAGTCATCTAATCAACCTTGCCTATTTGAAGTCTTTTATTAAGAAAGATGGGGGTTATGTAATAATGGCAGACAATTCAAACATACCGATTTCACAGAGAAAAAAAGAAAGTTTACAAGTAATTTTGACAAAACAATTGAACAATTAAATATAAAATCATGAAAAAGCTCATCTATATCATTGGACTCATTATTTCACAGTATGTTATTGCTCAACCGCCATCAATCGTTGACCCAACTCCATTGTCAGTATGTGACGCAAACAGTGATGGATATGAGTCTTTTAATTTGACATCAAAAAACACCGAAATTTTGGGTTCTTTAAATCCGTTAGAATTTTCAGTAAGCTATCATAGTGGTTCAATAGCAGCTGCATTTTTAAATATTAATACACTTGTTAGTCCCTTTGTGAACACAACTTCAGGAAGCCAAACTGTTTTTGTAAGGGTACAAAACAACAGCAACTCTAGTAGTTTTGCAACTACAAGTTTACAACTAATTGTAAACACAATTGCCATTAATAATAACATTCCAGCTTATGCTATTTATGAAAATCCATTTGATGGCTTTGCTAATTTTGATTTAACTTCTAGAAATGGCTTAGTGTCTACAATTACAAATCATCAGATTACCTATTTTACATCACAAGCAGATGCTTTTAATGCCACGAATCAAATAGCAACTCCAACTTCATTCATGGGAAGTAATTTACAATCCATTTGGTTTCGTGTAACCGATAGTGTTACCAATTGTTTCACAATAGGAAGTTATGTGTTAAAAGTTTTTGATTCTTCAGTTGTTGTTAATATACCAGATCCAAAATTTAAAGCACGATTGCTTGCTGCCTCGCCAACAGAGCTAATTGCAATGAGTAGCCCAAATACTTGGATTACACTAGATGCAAATAACGATGGTGAAATTCAAGTTACTGAAGCTTTAGAGGTTACTTATTTTAGATTGAGTGGTTTTTTATTACAAGAAAATCAAAAAATTAATTCTTTAGTTGGAATAAATGCTTTTACAAATTTATCTCGATTGGATTGTAGTAATAATCTTTTACAATCCATAAATGTAGATTCGTTAGTTAATTTACAATATTTAGCTTGCTCTTTTAATAATTTGTCCTCTCTAACTTTGCAAAATTTTTCAAATTTAGAAGAGTTATATTGTGGAGGTAATCCATTATCAAGTTTAAGTCTTCAATCAATTCCGAATTTAAAAATATTGGATTGTGGCGAAACATTATTAACTTCTTTGGATGTAACGCAATTTAGTAATTTAATAATTCTTGATTGCAGAAATGCTTTAATAACTAATTTAAACGTAACTGGATTAGCAAACTTACAAACCTTAAACTGTCTTTTTAATCAACTTACCACTTTAAATTTAGCAGGTTTGAATTCTTTGGGTGCAATGGATGTCTCTAATAATCAAATAACATCAATAAGTTTACAACAAGCTCCTAATTTAGGCGAAATTACTTTAAACAACAATCAACTTACTAGTTTAGATGTAAATGGATTGAATTATGTGTTGATATTACGTTGCAACAATAATTTATTTACAACTTTAGATATTGAGCCTTTAACTGACATTCAGGAATTTAGATGTAGTGAAAACAGCCTTCTTGAAACAATATTTACCAAAAATGGGATTGCAGAATTTATTTGGGCAGCAAATTGTCCAAACCTTGAATACATATGTGCTGATGAAACTCAAATTCAAGGTATTCAAGCTTTGTTAAACCCATGGAATGTGCCAAATTGTGTTATTAATTCTTATTGTACTTTCTTACCTGGTGGGAATTATAACTCTATTATAGGAACAGTTTTAATGGATGCCAATTCGAATGGATGTAATTCTTCTGATTTGCCTCAACCTAATATTAGAGTAAATATAAATGATGGTACTAATCAAGGCGCCACATTTTCTAGTAATACTGGTAATTATGGATTTTACACACAAACCGGAAATTTTAGTATTACTCCAAGTATTCAAAATCCTAGTTGGTTCACCATTTCACCTAATAATGCAACTGTGGTATTTGATCAAGCCAATAATCAAGTTGTAACGCAAAATTTTTGTATTGCACCAAATGGTTTTCATCCCGATTTAGAAATTGTAATTTCACCAATTTTCCCTTCTAGGCCTGGTCAAGATGCAGTTTATCAAATAGTTTATAAAAATAAGGGTAATCAAACGATGAGTATGATAGATGGAATTAGTCTTAGTTATAATCAAAATGCAATGGAATTTATTTCAGCAACGTCTGTTCCAACAGTTAATAGTGCAGGAAATTTAAAGTGGAGTTATCTTAATTTAATACCTTTTGAGAGTCGTAGTTTTGAGATTAAATTTAATATAAATGGAACTACAGATGCGAATCCAGTTGCTGTTAATGATGTTTTGCAATTTTCAGCTTCAATTTTGCCTATTACTAATGATGAATCAGTTTCTGATAATACATTTATTTACAATGAAACAGTTGTTGATTCATTTATAACTAACAGTATAACTTGTGTTGAAGGATTAAATTTACCATTAAGTTCTATAGGTGATTACCTACATTATATTATTAATTTTGAAAACTTAGGATCAGCTACTGCAAACAATATTGTGTTGCAGATGGATGTTAATGAAGAACAGTTTGAAATAGATTCATTACAAATGTTAAATACATCACATAGTACTTACACTAGAATTACTAATAATATTGTTGAATTTGTTTTTGAGAATATTACTTTAGCATCTGGTGGACATGGAAATATTTTATTAAAAATTAGAACTAAAAGTAATCTTTTAAATGGCGCTATTGTAAACAATCGTGCGGGTATATTTTTCGATTACAATGCACCTATCGATACTGGTTTTGAAAATACAACTTTTCAAGCGTTAAGTAATTCAGGTTTTACTAAAGACAATTCAATATCAATATATCCTAATCCTACAAAAAATGCAATTAATATTAAATGTGATACTACTATTAAATCTATCGAATTGTTTGATGTTCAAGGAAGAATTTTAGTTACAAAAATGATTTCTGAAAACAGCGAAGTCTTAGATATTTCTGATAAAGCTAACGGAATTTATTTTCTTAAAATTACTTCAGAAAACGGAAGTAAAGTAGAGAAGCTGATAAAAGAATAATAGAATAATGACATTTTACATTTTAAGACAGGTTTTTGCCTGTCTTTTTTTGTTATAAATTTTATATATACCTATTGTGCAATTTATCTATACATAAATTTTAAAATTCAAGAAATAATTATTAAATTCGCAATAATGATTATTACACTTATTTAATACATATATTATCATGTCGAAAAATGCAATTTTAGAAGTTAACGGTAGTAAATTTGAACTTCCAGTTATGGTGGGAAGCGAAAACGAAACTGCAATTGATATTAGTAAATTAAGAGATTTAACAGGTGCAATTACCTACGATCCTGGATATAAAAATTCAGGTGTTTGTAAAAGCGATATCACTTTCTTGGATGGTGAGGAAGGAATTTTAAGATACCGTGGATATTCTATAGAAGATTTAGCTGCTAAAGCTAGTTTTCTTGAAGTTTCCTATTTAGTAATTTTCGGTGAATTACCAACAAAAAAACAATTAGCTGATTTCGAAGAGGATATACACAAATATACCCTAGTTAATGAAGAAATGAAAAACATCATTGATGGTTTTCCAAAAACAGCTCATCCAATGGGCGTTTTATCTGCATTAACAAGTGCGCTTACTGCTTTTAATCCAAAAGTAGTAAATGTTGAAAACGAAAAAGAAATGTATGAAGCCATTTGTAAAACTATGGGTAAATTCCTAGTTTTAGCAACTTGGACATACAGAAAAAGCATGGGGTATCCATTAAATTACTACGATAATACTATTGGTTATGTAGATAATTTCATGCAATTAATGTTTAAATTGCCTACGGGGCCATATACAATTAACCCAACTGTAGTAGCAGCTTTAGATAAATTATTTATCTTACATGCAGATCATGAGCAAAACTGTTCTACATCTACAGTTCGTATGGTAGGTTCTTCACATGCCGGATTATTTGCTTCAATCTCTGCTGGAGTTTCAGCGCTTTGGGGTCCATTACACGGTGGTGCAAATCAAGCTGTATTGGAAATGTTAGAAGCCATTCAAAAAGATGGTGGTGATGCCGATAAATATTTAGCAAAAGCAAAAGATAAAAATGACGAATTCCGTTTAATGGGTTTTGGACATAGAGTATATAAAAATTTCGATCCAAGAGCGAAAATTATCAAAAAAGCAGCAGACGAAGTTTTAGCAGAATTAGGCGTAAACGATCCTATTTTAGCCATAGCTAAAAAATTAGAAGAATCTGCTTTAGTAGATCCTTATTTCGTAGAAAGAAAATTATATCCAAACGTGGACTTCTATTCAGGCATCATTTACCGTGCTTTAGGTATCCCAACAGATATGTTTACTGTATTATTTGCTATAGGTCGTTTGCCAGGATGGATTGCACAATGGAAAGAAATGCGTGTGAATAAAGAACCAATTGGTCGCCCAAGACAAGTATATACTGGCTATCCATTAAGAGACTTTGTTAAGTTTGAAGACAGAAAATAAAATTAAAAGTCCCGAGTATTCGGGACTTTTAATTTTAACACAATTATAATTTTTAAGAAGACATTAGTATTCTAAATTTAACTTTTTTATAGGTTTTTCTTATTTTATTCTTAAATCCATACGTTGCGAATTGCCGTCTATACCGTGAATTTAAAAATATATGCGTTTTTACTTGACATCGCCTATCTCACAATCGTATATTTGCACACGGTTTAAAACGCATAAACTTTTAAATCCTAAACCTTTAAACTCTAAACATGAAATTATCACACTTCCATTTTAATTTGCCAGAAGAATTATTAGCCGAATTTCCATCTGAAAACAGAGACGAATCTCGATTGATGGTAGTTCATAGAAAAACAGGTGAAATTGAACATAAGATGTTTAAAGATATTATTGATTATTTTGATGACGGAGATGTAATGGTGCTTAATAATTCTAAAGTTTTTCCAGCCCGTTTATATGGTAACAAAGAAAAGACAGGTGCAAGAATTGAAGTTTTCTTATTAAGAGAATTAAATGCAGAACAACGTTTGTGGGATGTTTTAGTAGATCCAGCACGTAAAATTAGAATTGGAAATAAATTGTATTTTGGTGATGACGATTCATTAGTAGCAGAAGTTATTGATAACACTACTTCTCGTGGTAGAACACTTCGTTTTTTGTATGATGGTTCCTATGAAGAATTTAGAGAGAAATTAATTGAATTAGGAGAAACTCCAATTCCAAAATTCATTAATCGTGAAGTTACTCCTGAAGATGCGGAGCGTTACCAAACCATTTATGCAAAAGAAGAAGGATCAGTAGCTGCACCAACTGCGGGTTTACATTTTTCTAAGCATTTAATGAAACGACTTGAAATTAAAGGAATTAATTTTGCCGAAGTTACTTTACACGTAGGATTAGGTACTTTTAATCCAGTTGAAGTAGAAGATTTGTCAAAACATAAAATGGATTCTGAAGAAATGATAGTTACACAAGAAGCTTGTGATATTATCAATGGAGCAAGAACCAAGAAAAATAAGGTATGTTGTATTGGAACTACTTCTATGCGCGCCATGGAAAGTACTGTTTCTTCTATGCGAACATTAAATCCATATTCAGGTTGGACAAATAAATTTATTTACCCACCATACGATTTTAGTTTAGCAGACGCTATGGTTTCTAATTTTCATACCCCAAAATCAACACTTTTAATGATGGTTTCTGCATTTTGTGGGCACGATTTATTAAAAAAAGCATACGAAATAGCCATAAAAGAGAAGTATAATTTCTATTCTTATGGTGATGCAATGTTGATTTTATAATCGAATTATAAATTCCCATTCTGAACTTTTTCAGATTTTATAAGATAAGCCCAACAATTAGTTGGGTTTTTTTAATTCTTATTTTTTTGTTACTTTTACACATTAAAACCTGCTTAAAATGATCTTTCAAAACACAAAAGAATTCGCAAAAAGCCTAGATGCAAGAGATGAATTAAAATCGTACAAAAACGAATTTTATTTTCCACAACATAACAACCAAAATGTAATTTATTTTACGGGAAATTCTCTAGGACTACAACCAAAGGTTACTAAAAAATATGTTGATGATATTATGGAGGATTGGGCAAATATGGCTGTAGAAGGTCATTTTTATTCGGAAAAACCTTGGTGGGATTATCATGAAAGATTTTGCGAACCGTTATCAAAAATTGTGGGTGCCAAACCTTCAGAAGTTGGTGTGATGAATACACTAACTGTCAATTTACACTTACTATTAGTTTCTTTTTATCAACCAAAAGGTAAGAGAATAAAAATTTTATGTGAAGAAAAAGCGTTTCCTTCGGATCAATATATGCTGCAAAGTCAGGTCAAATTTCACGGTTTTGCTCCAGAAGATGCAATTGTTGAGATCAAACGCAGAGATGGTGAATTAACTACTCGTCCAGAAGATATTTTAGCAAAAATTGAAGAATTAGGCGACGAGTTAGCACTAGTTTTTATTGGTGGAGTTAACTATTATACGGGTCAAGTTTTCGACATGAAAACCATCACGGCAGCTGGACATAAAGCTGGAGCAATTGTAGGTTGGGATTTAGCACATGCTGCTGGAAATATTGAATTAAATTTACACAATTGGGAGGTTGATTTTGCCGCTTGGTGTAGTTATAAATATATGAACTCAGGGCCAGGAAATGCTTCTGGTTACTTTGTGCACGAAAAACATCATACCAATAAATATTTAGATCGATTTGCAGGTTGGTACGGACATAATAAATCACGTCGTTTTTTAATGGAACCTAATTTTGATGCAGTTGAAGGTGCAAATGGTTGGCAAGTGAGTAATTTACCTGTTTTATCTTTAGCACCCTATTTAGCAACTGTCGAAATGTTTGCCCAAGTAGGTATGGAAAAATTAATTGCGAAAAGAAATGTTATTACCTCTTATTTAGAATTTATTTTACATGAAATAGATAAGGAAATTCCAGAAGCAAATTTCGAAGTAATCACACCTTCTAATCAATCTGAAAGAGGTTGTCAGCTGTCGGTATATTTACACGGACAAGGAAAAGAATTATTTACCTATTTAATGCAAAATGGTGTGGTTACAGATTGGCGCGAACCAAATGTGATACGTTTAGCACCTGTCCCATTTTATACATCTTTTGAAGATATTTATAATTTCGGACAAATTTTGAAAAAAGGAATTTTGAAATAGAATATCGAAAATGAACAAACAACAAAAAATAGAAAATTTTGATCCATCACAACCAGGTTTAGCAGATGCAACCGTTTTTGGGTTACCATTTACCACCGAAGAATCAGAAATTATTATTATTCCTGTGCCTTGGGAAGTTACAGTGAGTTATGGCGCGGGTGCCTCAGAAGGTCCTACAGCTATTTTTGATGCCTCTTTTCAAGTAGATTTATTACATCAAGATTTTCCAGAGTTATGGAAACTTGGAATTTATATGGATGAAGCTCCAAAACAATGGGCAAAAAATTCTGAAAAATATAAAGATTTGGCGCAACCAATTATTGAAGCTCTTGAAAATGGGGAAGATTTAGAAACCTTTCCTGCTTTACAAGATGATTTGCGTAAAATTAATACAGCATGCAGAATGCTTCATACTGAGGTAAAAGAAAAAGTATTGTATTGGCAAAATAAAGGAAAAAAAGTAGCGCTTTTAGGAGGTGATCACAGCACGCCGCTTGGTTATTACGAAGCTTTAGCAACTCAACATGATAGTTTTGGTATTTTACATTTAGATGCTCATATGGATTTACGTGTGGCTTATGAAGGTTTTACTTATTCACATGCTTCCATAATGTATAATGCCCTTCAAATTCCGCAAGTATCAAAAATTATTCAAGTTGGAATAAGAGATTTTTGCGAGCAAGAAGTAGCTGTTGTAAAAAAATCAAATGGTAGAGTGCTTGTTCATACAGATGCTGACATGAAAGCAAAAGCGTTTGAAGGACAAACTTGGAAACAACAATGTGAAGAAATCATTTCGCAGTTACCACAAAAAGTAACTATTTCTTTTGATATTGATGGCATGTATCCTTGGTATTGTCCAAATACTGGAACCCCAGTTCCGGGTGGTTTCTCATTCGAACAAGCTACTTTTTTGTTTAACTTATTGGCCAAGTCTGGTAAAGAAATAATTGGTTTTGATTTAGTTGAAGTTGCACCAGGAGAAAATGACGATTGGGATGGAAATGTAGGGGCTAGAATGCTATTTCATATGTGTGGAATTCTTGCCAAATCACAAAATCTGAACGTAGGAAACAGAGTTCAGTTTTAACAATCAAACAAAAACGTATTTTTTAAGCTACATAAGTAGTATATAGTATATGTCAAAGCAAACACCCAAAAAAATTGCAATTGTAGGTTCTGGATTAGTTGGAGCTTTACTAGGAATTTATCTTAAAAAAAGAGGACACACAGTTCATGTGTATGACAGAAGTCCTGATATTAGAAAGATGAATTTTTCTGGACGCTCAATAAACCTCGTTTTATCTAATAGAGGTGTAAAAACATTACGTGATGTAGGATTAGAAAAGGAAGTGTTAAGTATTGGTATTCCTGTTGATAAAAGAGCCATTCATACACAAAAAGATACCGTTAATGAGCAGTTTTATGGAAAAGATGGTGAAGTAATTTATTCCATTTCTAGAGGTTTACTGAATAAAGAAATGGTAAATCTGGCAGAAAAAGCTGGAGTAATTTTTTTCTTCGAAGAAAAAGTTTGGGACGTGGATTTAACTACTGCTGCAATTTCTACTGGCGATTCTGAGAAAGGAGAGTGGACTAACCATGATTACGATATAACTTTTGGAGCCGATGGTGCTTTTTCAAGAATCAGACACAAAATGCAACGTCAAAGCATGTTTAATTATTCACAAGAATTTTTAAATATTGGATATAAAGAACTAAATATTCCTGCCAACCCAGATGGAACGCATAAATTAGATAAAAATTCTTTACATATTTGGCCACGTGGCAATTTTATGCTAATGGCATTAGCCAATTTAGATGGAAGTTTTACTTGCACACTTTTTATGCCACATGATGGGGATAATTCTTTCGAATCTATAAAAAATAAAGAACAATTATTAGTTTTTTTTGATAATCATTTTCCTGATACTAAAGAAGTAATTCCAAATTTAGTGGAAGATTTCTTTAAAAACCCTACAAGTTATTTAGTAACTATGAAGTGTTTTCCATGGACGTTCAGCGACAAAGTGGCGCTGATTGGAGACGCTTGTCATGCGATAGTTCCTTTTTATGGACACGGAATGAATGCAGGATTTGAAGACATTACCGTTTTAGAGGAAATGTTTGAAAAATATGGCGATGATTGGGCAAATTTATTAAATGATTACGAAAATTCTCGTAAACCAAATGCAGATGCTATAGCAGAACTTTCCTATAGAAATTTTATGGAAATGAGCTCCAAAACTGCTGATGCTAATTTTTTATTACAAAAGAAAATTGAAAAATGGTTTTCAGACAAACATCCTCAGTTATGGGTTCCGTTGTACTCTCGTGTAACATTTAGTCATCAACCTTATTCAGAAGCATTAGCTATTGGTGATGAACAAAATGAAATAATGAAAGAAGTATTGAAAATGGATAATATATCTGAAAACTGGAATAGCCATGCTGTTGAGAGCAAAATCATAGAGCTACTTAAAAAGTAATTTCTATTTTTCAAAATCATACCAATCAATTAGTTTCTTTTTTGTTTTTGAAAAGTACAAATATTTTTATTTGTCTTAAATTACCTTTCAAATTTTGTTTGATTACTCAAAAAGATTTCTTTTTTTTTGAATACTTTACAATCTCTTAACATTAGAAAAGTAATTAATATTTTATTTTTATTGAATAATTATTAAATAATTGGAAATAATATTGAAAATAATTCTACAAATCCTGCCTTTTGGTATGATTGTTGTATAATTTAAAAAAGTTAATGCAAATTTTATTAAATTAGTTTTTTTTTCAAATCTAATTCACATAAATTTGCGACTAATAAAATAAAATTGAAATCAAATAATTAATCAATTCAAACTAAAAAATTTAAAAAAAATGGGACAGGATTTAAACGTTTCTGTAGAGAACAAAGGAAACAAAGCAAGTACACTTTTTGCAGCTTTGACTATTGTAATTTGTATAGTTATTGGAGCTTTATTATGGAAATTTGTAATGGGAGCACCAGCAAACTTTATTAAAGGTGATCCAAATGGACAGCCTTTACCAGGAAACTATTTAGGTATGGTTTATAAAGGAGGTATGATTGTTCCTGTGTTAATGGGATTATTATTAATGACTATTGTTTTCTCTGTAGAAAGATTTATCGTTTTGACTAAAGCAGCTGGAAAAGGAAATTTGGATAACTTTGTAAAAGATGTTTTGTCTCAAATTAAAACTGGAAATGTTCAAGGTGCTATTGCGGCTTGTGATGCTCAAGAAGGCTCTGTTGCCAACGTTATCAAGGCAGGTTTATTAAAATCGGAACAAGTTAAAAAAGACGGATTAGATGTAGATGCTGCTACAGAAAATATTACTAAAGAAGTAGAACAAGCTACGTCATTAGAAATGCCAATGTTAGAAAAGCATATGACTATTATTTCTACTTTAGTATCTATTGGTACATTATTAGGATTGTTAGGAACTGTATCTGGTATGATTAAAGCATTCGCTGGATTAGCAGAAGGTACTCCAGACCAAGCAGAATTAGCAAATGGTATTTCTGAAGCCTTAATTAACACAGCTACAGGTATCGGTACTTCTACAATAGCTGTTATCGCTTATAACTATTTTACTTCTAAAATTGATACTTTAACTTATTTTATTGACGAAGCTGGTTTCGCAATTTCTCAGGCTTATAAAAGAGCTAAAGGAAGCAACTAGGATCTCAAAAAATAAGTATTAAGTTAAAATAAAGTAAAATGGCAAACGTTAAAACATCTAAAAAAAGCACAAGAATCGACATGACGGCCATGTGTGACGTTGCGTTTTTGTTATTGTCCTTTTTTATCATGACAGCAACATCTAAAGTACCTGAGCCTAAGCCAGTAGATACGCCAGCGTCAACCATAAAAGCTAAATTGCCAGAAAGAAATTTATTTACTATTACAGTTGGTGATAGTGCAGTATATATTGGGATGTCTGATAGAGAAACCAGAAAAGCTGCATTAGAAGCAATGTCGTTAAAATATGATATAGCTTTTACACCACAAGAAATAAATGAGTTTTCTTTATTGGATTCATTTGGTGTTCCTTTAGAACAATTAAAGTCTTTATTAGCTTTAAAAAATGCTGAAAGAAACAAACCAGGTACGCAATCTGGTATTCCTTTCAAAGGTGATATTTCTGAGAATGAATTGTCATACTGGTTATATTATGCAAATGCATCAGTTGTTATGGAACAACAAGCTAAAGGTGTAGAAAGAATTAAGGAAATTGAGATAGCTATAAAAGGTAGTTCTAAAGAAAAATATCCAGTTGTTAAAAATGTTTTTGATATTCTTCAAAAACAAAACATGAATGATTTTTATTTAGTAACTTCTCTAAGAGATGAAGATTTTTAATTAAAATAAAAAAATAACATGGCAGAATTAAATACCGGTGGCGGTGGCGGTAAAGGCGGTAAAGTAAGAAGTAAAAAATCGAATCCAGGAGTTGATTTAACAGCGATGGTGGATTTAGCTTTCTTGCTAATTACTTTCTTTATCCTAACAACCACATTATCTAAGCCTCAATCTATGGATTTGGCTTTACCAGATAATACAATAAAAGAGCCTGAAAACCCACCAGAAACTCCTGCTTTCAGAACGTTAACAGTTGTTTTAGGTAAAAATGATAAGTTAGTGTATTATATAGGACTTACAGATGCCCCTTATATGGAAGATGGAATAAATGGTAAACCTAAGTTAGAGAATTATGGTGGTAAAGGTATAAGGAAAGCACTAATTGCTCATAAAAAGTTTGTAATGGATCGTATTGAAGATCCTAAGAAACAAGGGATGACTGTACTTATCAAAGCAAGTAAATCAGCTAATTACAAAAATTTAGTTGATATTCTAGATGAAATGGCAATAGTAAAACCGTTTTCCTACTCGATAGTTGATGTAACTCCAGGCGATTTAAAAATGCTTGAAGACAATAAAATTAAATAACATAACTTCTAAATATACAAAAATGAGTGAAAATCAAAATATTAGCGAAGCTAGTTTACTTGAGAATATATTCGAAGGACGTAATAAAAGTTATGGTGCATACGAATTAAGAACAAATAGTTCAAAAAGAACTGTTTTAGCTTTAATTATTTCTTCAATATTTTTTATAACTACTGTTTTTGCACTCTATCTTTCAATGAAAAGTAAAGATAAAGAGGAAACTAAAATCACCAAGGTAGAACTTAAAAAAGTAAAGACTCCAATTAAAAAAGAGGAGAAGAAAATTTTTGAAATAAAAAAGGTTGAACCTATTAAAAAGGTGAAGTCTGTGGTTGACATTGTAAAAAATGTGCCTCCAGTTGTTGTAAATAAGAAAACTGTTGAAAATGAAATTCCTCCAGTTGAACCAGATAAAAAATCGGGTTCAGAAACAGCTAAAGGGGATGCAAATGCAAGTCTTGAAAAAACTGGCGAATTAGCACAAGATGAACAAAAAGGGGATGATACAGATTATAATCAAATTTTTACTTCCGTTCAAGTTCAAGCTTCACCTCCTGGTGGAATGAATGCCTTTAGAAAACAAATTGCAAGTTCATTTCGTTTACCAGATGTAGATGAAACTATCATGGGTAATGTTATTGCAAAATTTGTTGTATGGGATGATGGTTCTATTAGAGACATACAAATTGTAAAAGAAAGTCCTGCAGGTTTAGGATTAGGTAAAGAAGCAACAAGAATTTTAACTAAGTCACCAAAATGGACACCAGGTGTATATAATGGTAGAAGTGTAAAACAATACTATACTTTACCTATATCTATTCAAATTACAGCTAACGAGTAATATGAATTGGTTTAATAAATTAAGACAGAAATCGCCTAAACAGCGATTTCTGTTTATTTTAGGACTTTTAATTTTTTGCTTTTATTTAGTTTTAGCTTATTTGGTTGTTTTTTGGGAAAGCTTCCCACTTGAGGTGTCAAATATAAGAAGAAGATTATTTGGAGGCTTGTTAGTACTATACGCTAGTTTCAGATTTTATAGATTAATTAAAAAAGAGGATGAGTAATAACATGAAAAATATTTTTACAATACTTTTTTTTTTAAGTATGGTAGCTGGTTTTTGTCAGAATAATGATGTGCCAAAAGAAGATGCGAATTTGATTAAAGATAAGTATACTGATGCAAATTTAGATACTGACTATGATAAAATTTATACATCAGTACAGGTTCAGGCTAATCCTCCTGGAGGAATTAATGCTTTTAGGAAGTATATTGGTTCTTCTTTTAAATTACCTGAAGTAAAAGAAAAAACAACAGGTGTGGTAATAATTAAGTTTGTAGTTTGGGATGATGGTACTATTAGAGATTGTCAAATCATTAAAGAAACTCCATCTAATCTTGGTTTAGGAAAGGAAGCTGTTAGGGTTATAACTAATTCTGAAAAGTGGACTCCAGGTCAATATAATAATAAAAATGTAAAGCAATATTACACTTTGCCATTATCAATACAAATTGAAGAGGTGAAGGTAAAAAAATAAATCTAGATTGGCTTTTTGCCACAAATGACTTATGAAAAAAATAGTTTACATATTCGTTCTACTGATTTTACTAACTCTATCCTGTAAAAAATCTGAGAATAGCACTGAAGACGAATCTTACGTAAAAGGAAAAGTAGAAATTTATGTTGATGAGTCTTTCTTACCCATAGTGGAAGAACAAGAACTCGTTTTTGAAAGTAAGTATCCAAAAGCAGCAATTACACTTTTTCCCAAATCAGATTCGGATATTGTAAATTTAGTATTACAAAGAAAGATTGATGTAGCAGTATTATCTCATGAATTGACTAATTCACAAGAAGATAGACTAAATGCAATGGGTGTAATTGGAAAAAATACATCCTTTTGTTCAGATGCCATTGCGCTTATTGTAAATCAAGGAAATTCAAAAACAAATATTACAACTTCAGAGATTTACAATGTTTTAAATGGAAAAAATACAAGTGTTCAATTTGTTTTTGATAATGAAAATTCTAGCACATTAAGTTATTTAATGGAAAAAGCAAATGTTAAGTCTGTATCAAAAAATGTTACTGCATTAAAAAATAACTTAGAAGTTATTAAATTTGTTTCCGAAAACAATAATTCAATAGGTTTTGTTGGAGTAAATTGGCTCTTGAATCCTTCAATTGAAATGGAAAGTACAATCAATAAAGTTAAAGTTTTATCAGTAGGACAAAGTATTAAAAAAGCGGTTAAACCCACTCAATCTAATATAGAAACTAAAAAATACCCGTTTATCAGAAAAATTTATCTGTTAAATTTTCAGGGCAGAACAGGTTTAGGCATGGGATTTGCATCTTTTGTAAAAAGTGAGGTAGGTCAGCGTATCGTTCTTAAATCAGGATTAGCTCCAATTAAAATACCAACCAGAGAAATAAGAATAATTAAAAACAACAAGAAATAATATTTAAAATGAAAAAAGTTATTTTATCCAGTTTTGCCACAATTTTTACTGCCTTAGTAGTAAACGCTCAAGATATTGAGCAAGTAAAAAAAATTATCGATGCCGAAAAATTTTCTGAAGCAAGAAAATCATTACAGTCAATGGTTGTAACAGCGCCAGATAAAGGTAGAAATTACTTTTATTTAGGTCAAGTATATTTAGCTCTTGAAAAACAAGATTCAGCAAAAGTTTATTTTGATAAAGGTAAAGTGGCTAAAGATGCTGGACATTTAAATTTAATTGGTTTAGGTCAGTTAGACTTGTTAGATGGAAAAATTTCAAATGCTGAAGCAAATTTTTCAGCAGCATTAGCAATTGCCAAAAAGAAAAATGCTGAAGAACAGATTTTTATTACTCAAGCTTATTTAAAA
>JBIPOM010000114.1:0-6517 GCA_044379175.1 Flavobacterium sp.
TTCTGTAGTCATTTCTGGAATTTCTTGTCCTTCTTTACCTTGAAAACCATTTTCAATTAACCAACGACGTACAAATTCTTTAGACAATTGTTTTTGTTCTTCGTCATTGTTTTGTCTTTCTTGATATCCTTCCGCATAAAAATATCGAGAAGAATCTGGGGTGTGAATTTCGTCAATTAATACAATTTTTCCATCTTTTGTTTTACCGAATTCGTATTTTGTATCTACTAATATCAAACCTCTTGAAGCGGCAATTTCTGTTCCTCTTTGATATAAAGCTCGAGTATATTTTTCTAAAACTATATACTCTTCTTCAGAAACAATTCCGTTTGATAAAATGGCTTCACGAGAAATATCTTCATCGTGTGAACCGTTATCAGCTTTGGTTGTTGGTGTAATAATTGGTGTTGGAAATTTATCGTTTTCTTTTAAACCTTCTGGCATTTCGACTCCACAAAGTACTCTTTTTCCTGATGCATATTCACGAGCAGCGTGTCCAGATAAATAGCCACGAATTACCATTTCAACTTTAAAAGGCTCGCATAAATGCCCAACAGCAACATTTGGATCAGGAGTGGCAACAAGCCAATTTGGTACAATATCTTCTGTTAATTGCATAAATCTTGTAGCAATTTGATTTAATATTTGTCCTTTATAAGGAATACCTTTGGGTAAAACCACATCAAAAGCAGAAAGCCGATCTGTTGCAATCATGACTAATAAATCGTCATTGATATTGTACACTTCTCTAACTTTTCCTCTATAAACTGATTTTTGACCTTTAAAATTAAAATTTGTAGTTGTAATGGTACTCATTTTGTTGTAATGTTGTGTTGAATTGCAAAAGTAGTTTTAAAATCATTTTTTAACAAAAAAAGAGGCGTTTATTTTAACACCTCAATTATTTTCAATCTGTATTTTCAATGCTTTTATAAGCATTAATAACTGCTTTGACCAAACGATGGCGGACTATATCCTTATCGTCAAGATATAAAATTCCAATGCCATCTACATCTTTTAATACTAAAATAGCTTCTTTTAATCCAGAAATGGTTCTTCTTGGTAAATCTACTTGTCCTGGATCTCCAGTGATAATAAATTTAGCGTTTTTTCCCATCCTCGTTAAAAACATTTTCATTTGAGAATGTGTAGTGTTTTGCGCTTCATCTAAAATCACAAAGGCATTATCTAATGTTCTTCCACGCATAAATGCCAATGGTGCAATTTGAATAATTCCTTTTAATATGTAATCTTCAAGTGTTTGTGGTGGTAACATATCGCGTAAAGCATCATACAATGGTTGCATGTATGGATCTAATTTTTCCTTCATATCTCCTGGTAAAAAGCCTAAGTTTTCACCAGCTTCCACCGCTGGACGGGTTAAAATAATACGCTTAACTCGTTTCTCTTTAAGTGCTTTTACAGCAAGTGCTACACCGGTGTAGGTTTTTCCTGTTCCAGCTGGACCTACTGCGAAAACCATGTCATTTTTAGACACAAAATCAACTAATTTCTGCTGATTTGGCGTCATGGCTTTAATTAACTTTCCACCTAACCCATGAACCAAAATTTGATCTCCTTTTGGCATTTCACCTGTTTGCTGAGCATCACCTTCAATGACACGCATAATTACATTATCATCAATGGTATTAAAACGGGTAAAATGGGTCATCAAACGACGAAGACGTTTTTCGAATTCGTCTAATACTTCTGCTTCCCCAAACGCTTTTAAAATAGACCCTCTAGCTACAATTTTTAATTTTGGATAGTATTTTTTAATGGTTTCTAAATGACTATCATGAGCACCCCAAAAATCTGTAGGTGCAATGTTCTCCAATTCAATAATTCTTTCGTTCAAGGGCTTTAATTTTAAATTGTTTTTATTCTATAAAAAAAAGAGTAAATTTGTAACATTCAAATATAATAAAATCAGCCGTTACATTTCAAATAAGTTATAAACAATAGAATGTCAATAATTACGCTTACTACAGATTTTGGTTTAAAAGACCATTTTGCGGGAATTTTTAAGGGTAAGATATATTCTTTACTGCCAGAATCTAGTATTGTTGACCTTTCACATTCTATTGATAAATTCAATGTTTTAGAAGCTAGTTATTTACTTTCTGTATCGTACAAGCATTTTCCTAAAGGAACGGTACATGTTGTTGCAGTTGACGCATCAAGAAATGCAGATACCAATCATATTGTAATGCTGTACGATGGCCATTATTTTATTGGAGCCGATAACGGAATTTTTAGTGGCATAACC
Organism: Flavobacterium sp.; assembly: GCA_044379175.1. GTDB lineage: Bacteria > Bacteroidota > Bacteroidia > Flavobacteriales > Flavobacteriaceae > Flavobacterium. The sequence goes on from JBIPOM010000114.1 coordinate 2,270, forward strand.
AATAATAAAATTGCAGATAGAATAGTTCAAATTACAATTCACGATCGTTTGGTTTCCGGAGCTAATGATTTAGACGTATTTGCAACAGTAGCTACTCATTTGGCAAAAGGTGGCGAAATGAGTATTATTGGTTCGCCTATATCTGAAATTAAGAAAATGAACATGCTAGTGCCTATTTTGGATCAAAATTTTAGTTCGATTCGCGGACATGTCGTATATATAGATGATTTTGGAAATTGTGTTACTAATATTTCTAAAAAATTCATAGAAGAAATTGCAAAAGGAAGACAATATTCGGTTCGCTTTTCAGTTTACACCATTAAAAGAGTCAAAAATAATTATGCCGATTTTAAAAATAACGCTTCTGCCGATTTAAATGCTATGGCTGGAAATGAAATTGCGATTTTTAATGAAAATGATGTCTTAGAAATTGCCGTTTATAGAAGCAATCCAAAACGATCTGGATCTGCTCATACCTTATTAGGCCTAAAAATTCAAGATGCTATAATTGTAGAATTCGAATAATTAGGTTAAGGGTGCTGGGTAAAAGGTATTGGGATTTGGATTTTGGAATTTGGAATTTGAGATTTGGAATTTAACTATTGGAATTTAAATAAAAATATATGTTGGTACGAATTGTAAAACTTACCTTTCAAGAAGATAAAATAGTAGATTTTTTAAAGAATTTTAATGAAATAAAGCATCAAATAAGAAATTTTGATGGCAATGAATTTTTAGAATTGTATCAAGACAAACAAGATACTCGCGTTTTTTTTACTTACAGTTATTGGAAAGATGAAACTGCTTTAGAAGAATACAGAAAATCAGCATTATTTAATGAAGTTTGGAGCTTTACAAAAACACTTTTCGCAGACAAGCCAGAAGCTTGGAGTGTGGATAAATTGGCTACTTTGGAGTAAAATAATAGCCGCGAATTATCTATTTTTTTAAAACACCGCTTAAAGAAAATTTTAAATTTTTTAAAATCTGTATAATCTGTATCAAAAAACAAATTAAAGTTTTAAGTTTCAAGTTAATCCTTTACTTTTGCGTAAAAACAAAACAAATTTTAAACGTTTTAAACGTTAAACACATATATGAAAGCACTTTTATTACGTGAAATAAAATCCTTTTTTGGTTCGCCAATTGGATATTTGGTAATTGCTATTTTTTTATTATTAAATGGCTTATTTTTATGGGTTTTTGATGGTGAATACAACATTTTAAATTCGGGCTATGCAGATATGAGTCCATTTTTTAAATTAGCGCCATGGATACTTATTTTCTTGATTCCAGCGGTTACTATGAAAAGTATCTCAGATGAAAAAAAACAAGGTACTTTAGAAATTTTATTTACAAAACCACTAGGACTTTGGGAAATTGTTACTGGCAAATTCCTTGGTGCTTTTATTTTAATTTTAATTGCAATAGTCCCTACCCTTTTTTACGTTTACATTATCACTAGTTTTACAGCTGCAGAAAATAGTTTTGATTATGGCAGTACCATTGGTTCTTACTTTGGTTTACTGTTTTTAATTGGGGCTTATACTTCAGTTGGGGTATTCACTTCTACCCTATCAGACAATCAGATAGTTGCTTTTATTATAGCTGTTTTCCTATGTTTTTTCTTTTATTTTGGTTTTGAAGGCTTATCTAATTTATTTGGAAGTTTTAGCTCATTTATAAAAACATTAGGTATGGATTTTCACTTTAAAAGTATGAGTCGTGGTGTGTTAGACACTCGTGATATTACTTATTTTATTAGTATCACAATTTTATTTTTAGCTGCTACTGTGTATCAACTTAAATCGCTTAAATGGTAATGAAAGACGTTCAAAAAAATAGTGTTAAGAAATTAGGATTTTTAGCAATTGGGTTATTTCTTTTAAACTTTGCGAGTTACTACATTTACAAGCGTTTCGATGTGACGCAAGACAAAAGATATACGCTTTCTGAAACCACTAAAAAAATTATTGACGGGGTAGATTCACCTTTAATTATTGATGTGTTTTTAGAAGGTAATTTTCCTGCCGATTTTAAAAAATTACAAACAGAAACGCGCCAGTTATTAGAAGAATTTTCCGCTTACAATTCAAATATTACATTCCAATTTGTAAACCCTATTGAAAAAGAAGAAGAACGTGTTGATGTCATGAAAAAATTCTTTGAAAAAGGACTAACACCAATTAATGTAACCGTTGAAGAAAAAGGAAAACAAACACAAGAAGTAGTTTTCCCATGGGCTTTAGCTAATTATGGCGATAAAGGTGCAAAAGTACAATTATTAAAAAATTTAATGGGCGCTTCAACGGAGAAAAAAGTTGAAAGTTCCGTACAACACTTAGAATATGCTTTTGCGGAAGCCATTCATAAAATTTCGAAAGAAAAACAGCGTAAAATAGCGGTAATTAAAGGAAATGGTGAATTAGAAGACATTCAAATTGCCGATTTTTTAAAAACCATAAGAGATACGTATTACATAGGTCCAATTACTTTAGATTCTGTCGCCTCACAACCAAATGAAACCTTAAAAGCTTTAAACATATACGATTTAGCCATTATCGCAAAACCCCGTGAAAAGTTTACGGAAGCTGAAAAACAAGTGTTAGACCAATTTATCATGAAAGGTGGAAAAACACTTTGGTTAGTAGACGGTACAACAGCTGAAATGGAAAATTTGTACAATGATACAGGTACAACTTTAGCCGGAATCAACGATTTGAATTTAACCGATATGTTCTTTAAATACGGATTTAGAATTAGTCCGCAATTAATTAAAGATGAATATGGTACACCAATAAAATTAGCCTCTGGAAACGAGGGAAGTGAAACTCAGATGGAAACTTACAATTGGAAAATGGCGCCCTTCATTTATCCAGCTTCAAAAAAACATCCTATTGTTAAAAATACGGATGGCGTAAAATTCGACTTTTGTTCGCCAATTGAACTTTTAAAAACATCCCATTCCACAACCATTTTATTGGAAAGTTCTCCTTATTCTAAAGTCATCGGAACACCAACAGTTGTATCTTTGGATATGATTACTGAAGAAACCACTCCAAAAGATTATCCTAATGGTGGTTTAATTCCTGTAGCCGCTATGTTTGAAGGTTCGTTCACTTCGATGTATAACAATCGTGTGTTACCTTTTAAAGGTGGAAAATTTTTATCTAAAAGTGTTCCCACAAAAATGATTGTGATTTCTGATGGCGATGTAATAAAAAATCAAATTGACAAAGGCGCACCAATTGAATTAGGTTACGATAAATACACTAGTCAATATTTCGGAAACAAAGAATTTATCTTAAATTGCGTAAATTATTTATTAGACGACAACGGACTTATTAACATTAGAAGTAAAGATGTAACCCTTCCTTTATTAGATAAGCAAAGGGTACAAGACAATTACAGCCAAACCCAAATGCTAACTGTGACGTTACCCATTGTATTATTAGGAATCTTCGGATTTTTGTTTACTTATTTAAGAAAGAAAAAATACAACTGCTAGTTGTTAATAAGTATATTTTTAGATTTAATTGTAACCCATTATATTTGTAAAAGCAAAAAAAATTAAAAATGATGAATTTTATAGTATCCAGTTCGTATTTATTAAAACAATTACAAGTTTTAGGAAGTGTTATTAATAGTAACAACACCTTACCCATTCTTGATAATTTTTTATTTGAATTAGATAACAATCAATTACATGTTTCAGCTTCCGATTTAGAAACAACGATGTCGGCTAGTTTAGAAATTGAATCAAACAGTAAAGGAAGTGTTGCTATTCCAGCAAAATTATTATTAGATATTTTAAAAACATTTCCAGAACAGCCTTTAACGTTTACAGTTGAACAAAATAATACTGTTGAAATTAGTTCAAATTCTGGTAAATATGCCATTGCTTATGCGGCTGGCGAAGAATTTCCAAAAGCAGTAGCACTAGAAGATCCTTCAACAACATTAGTTCCTGCTGAAGTTTTAGCAACAGCTATTGGGAAAACTATTTTTGCAACTGGTAACGATGATTTGCGACCTGTAATGAGTGGTGTCTTTTTCCAGTTTTCTACTGAAGGTTTAATTTTCGTTGCAACAGATGCACATAAATTAGTTAAATATGCTCGTGCAGATGTAAAAGCCTCGCAAAGTGCCGAATTTATTATGCCAAAAAAACCTTTAACTATTTTAAAAGGAATTTTAGCCACTTCAGATGCAGAAGTAAAAGTAGAATATAACGATTCTAATGCTACC
>JBIPOM010000115.1:0-6493 GCA_044379175.1 Flavobacterium sp.
TAAAATGGTTCTCAGAGCCAAATGCATTAAATGCGTTGCCGAGTGATTTTTAGAAGTTGACGTTCTTAAATCAGTATTTACTTTAGCAGTAAAAGTGGCATTTACATTTTCTGGTAATTGTTTTGCGAAATGTAAAATTAAGTTATTTTCTTTTTTCGTATCGATAATGTCAATCGTTTCATTCGCTGAAACTAAAGTTCCCTTATCTCCTACTTGTCCACCACCTTCTGGATAAAAAGGCGTATTATCTAAAACGATTTGATATAAAATTCCGTCTTTTTTTGAATCTACTTTACGGATACGTGTAATTTTTGTTTCATTTTCCGTTTGATCATACCCAACGAATGTTTCTACATTTCCAGGAATTAATACTGACCAATCTTCTGTAGAAACTTCAGAAGCGGCACGCGAACGTGCTTTTTGTTTTTGCAATTCCGTTTCAAAACCAGCTTCATCTAAACTAAATCCTCTTTCTCTGAGAATTAAAGCAGTTAAATCAATTGGAAACCCGAATGTATCATATAATTCAAAAGCTTTTTCTCCAGAAACTTCTTTTCCTGTTGTCGTTGAAATTACATTATCTAACAACTGAATGCCTTGTTCTAACGTTCTTAAAAAAGAAGCTTCTTCTTCACGAATTACATTGGTAACCAATTGTTGTTGCGATTTAATTTCTGGGAAAAATTCTCCCATTTGATTCGCTAAAACAGGCACTAACTTATTTATAAAGGGTTCTTTTGTGTCTAAAAATGTAAATCCATATCGAATAGCACGTCGTAAAATTCTACGAATTACATAACCAGCACCAGTATTTGAAGGTAATTGTCCATCCGCAATTGCAAAAGCTACAGCACGAACGTGGTCTACTACCACACGAATAGCTATGTTAGTTTTTTCTTGGGTATTAGGTGTTGGGTATTTGGTATTGGGCGTATATTTTAATCCTGTAATTTCCTCAACTTTCGCTATAAGCGGCGTAAACACATCGGTATCATAATTAGACGTTACATTTTGCATCGCCATACACAAACGCTCAAAGCCCATTCCAGTATCTACATGTTGTGCAGGTAATTTTTCTAAAGAACCATCGGCTTTACGATTAAATTCCATAAAAACGTTATTCCAAATTTCCACTACTTGCGGATGGTCTGCGTTGACCAAACTTCTTCCAGACACTTCATTTCTTTCAGCATCTGAACGCAAATCGATGTGGATTTCTGAACACGGACCACACGGACCTTGGTCGCCCATTTCCCAAAAATTATCTTTTTTATTACCTAATATGATTCGGTTTTCGGGTACAAATTGTTTCCAAATATCCCAAGCTTCTTGATCAAAAGGTACATTATCTTCTGTACTTCCTTCAAAAACTGAAACATACAAACGGTCTTTGTCTAATTTTAAAACTTCCGTAAGAAATTCCCAAGCCCAAGGCAATGCTTCTTTTTTGAAATAATCACCAAAAGACCAATTCCCAAGCATTTCGAACATCGTGTGATGATACGTATCAAAACCTACATCTTCTAAATCGTTATGTTTTCCTGAAACACGTAAACATTTTTGAGTATCCGTAATTCGGTTACTTTTTGGCGTGCCATTTCCTAAGAAAAACTCTTTAAATTGAGCCATTCCTGAGTTATTAAACATCAGTGTTGGATCGTCCTTTAATACAATTGGAGCAGAAGGAACTATGGTATGCCCTTTGCTTTCAAAAAATTGTAAATAGGCTTTTCTTATATCTTGTGATTTCATTTTTATATTATTGAATCGAATAATTTATTTAATTGAAATTTTTAAAAATTATTTCAAAATATGAAACAAATTTAAAGTTCTTTCGTATAATTAGTGTTACTTTGTTATAACGTGCACAAAAATAGTAAATTTTAATGAAATCGCTAACAACAAAAAGTTTCTAAAAAGTAACTTTTTTACATATGAAGAGAGTAAAATTTTATTACGATGCTGAAAAATTAGCATTTAAACAAATTGTAACGAAAAATAGCACAAAAATTGCTTATGCAATGCTGTTTTTATTAGCGAGTACGTTGTTTGGGTTTTTAAGTTTTTTTATTTTGAATATGACTCATTTTTTTGAAACTCCAAAGTCAAAATTACAAGCACGTGAATTAGAAATAATGAAACTAAATTATAATTTATTAAATAGAAAAATCGCTATAATGGAAGAAGGTTTAGCTGCTCTTGAGGAGCGAGACAACTCTATTTACAGAGTCTATTTTAATACTACACCCATTTCAAATGAAGTAAGAAGAGCGGGATTAGGCGGAATAAACAGATATAAAGATTTAGAAGATTTTAATAATAGTGATTTGATAATTGGATCATCAAAAAAAGTAGATGAAATTTTGAAAGCCTTAGCGATTCAGTCGGTTTCTTTAGATGAAATTACGAAATTGGCGAAGCAAAAAGCCCTTTTATTAAAGTCAATTCCAGCCATTCAACCCATAAAAAATGAAGAATTAAAACAAATGGCTTCTGGTTTTGGGTATAGAAGTGATCCGTTTACAAAAATAAGAAAATTTCATAAAGGCATGGATTTTTCTGCAAAATCAGGCACACCAATTTATGCCACAGGCGATGGAATTGTAAAAAAAGCGGATGCAACCGTATCTGGATTTGGAAATCATATTGAAATTAATCATGGTTATGGTTATTTAACATTGTATGCGCATTTAAGTAAATATAAAGTTAAAGCTGGACAAAAAGTAAAACGTGGCGATATTATTGGCTATGTAGGAAGCACAGGAAGAAGCGAAGCACCGCATTTGCATTATGAAGTGCATAAAAATGGCAAAGTAGTAAATCCGTTAAATTTTTATTATGGCAGTATTTCTGCAAAAGAATATGTTTTAATTACTAAATTAGCCAATCAGGAAAATCAATCCCTTGATTAATGTATCAATAATCAATGTGTAAATTATAAAAAGAAAAATGCAACTAAACTTACCAGAAAAAAGATATTATGGCATTGGCGAATTAGCAAAAGCTTTTGATGTGAATGCATCGTTAATTCGTTTTTGGGATAAAGAATTTGATGAAATCAATCCTAAAAAAAATGCAAAGGGCGACAGAATGTTTCGTCCAGATGATGTAAAAGTATTGCAAATGATTTACCATTTAGTAAAAGAACGTGGTTTTACTTTAGAAGGTGCGAAAACTCATTTGAAAGAAGGAAAAAAGAAAACCTTAGACAATTTTGAAATTATAAATAAATTGGAAGGTATAAAAAATCAATTATTAGAAATAAAAAAAGGACTTTGATTTAGTAATCACTGTTCAGTATTTAGTAGACAGTAAAAAATTAACAACAAAATAAATTAACTTAAAACAATAAAATTATGAAAAAATTTGCTCCTGTATTAGTTGTTGTAGGTATTCTTATCTTAGGATTTTTATACTTCATGAATGTAAAAAACAAAGCGTTAGTATTTAGTCAAGCTACAGAAAAAGAATGGGGAAATGTAAATACCGCATACCAAAGAAGACTTGATTTAATTGACAATTTAGTCAATACCGTAAAAGGTGCTGCGGATTTTGAAAAAAGCACTTTAACTGCAGTTGTAGAAGCAAGAGCAAAAGCAACTTCGGTAACTATTGATCCGAAGAATATTACTCCTGCTCAATTAGACCAATTTAATCAAGCACAAAGTGGGATTAAAAGCTCATTATCTAAACTTTTAGTTAGCGTTGAAGCCTATCCGCAATTAAGAGCGACAGAAAATTTCAAGCAATTACAAGATGAATTAGCGAGCACAGAAAACCAAATTTTAACTGCCAGAACTCGTTTTAACGAATCCGTATTAGCATATAATGGTTATGTTTTGGCTATGCCGCAAAATATGTTTTTAGGTAGCTATACTGAAAAAGCATACTTTAAAGCAGTTGCTGGAGCAGAAAATGCACCGAAAGTAAAATTCTAATTCAGTAAAACACAAAATAATGTCTGAAAATAAACCTTTTTTAACTAAAACTGAAGAACAAGAAATTGTTTCAGCGATTGTGCTTGCCGAAAAAAATACTTCGGGTGAGATTCGTGTGCATATAGAAGAAAATAGCACAAAACCTTCAATGGAAAGAGCAAAAGAGGTTTTTCATATCCTTAAAATGGATGCCACTGAATTGAAAAACGGAGTGCTTTTTTACATTTGCACGCAAACTAAAAGTTTTGCTATTCTTGGGGACAAAGGTATTAATGATTTGGTTGCACCAGATTTTTGGAATTCTACTAAAGATGTAGTGATTGAAAAATTCAAAGCTGGACAGTATGAAGAAGGTTTAATTAATGGAATTATAGAAGCTGGCACTCAATTGAAAAAACATTTTCCATACAATAATGAAACCGATACAAATGAATTGTCTAATGAAATTTCGAGAGGTTAATATGGAAATTAAAAATATAAAATTCCAAATTCTAAAAAGTATTGGTTTTATTGCTTTTTTATTGTTTTCTCAAGTTACTTTAGGACAATATACAATTCCTGAAAAACCAAGCCTACAGACTTCTGTTTATGATTATAGCAATTTATTATCAGAAATAGAAAAAGAAGAATTGGGTGATAAACTTGTATTTTATTCAGACTCAACCTCTACTCAAATTGTTGTAATCACAATTGATGAATTAAAAGGTGAAGATATTGGTGTTTTAGCAACTAATTGGGCACAAAAATGGGGTATTGGTCAAGCCAAGGAGGATAATGGTGTACTTGTTTTAGTATCTAAAAATGATAGAAAAATATCAATCAGACCAGGCTATGGTGTAGAAGACAAATTAGTGGCTGGAATATGTGGAGAAATTATTAGAAATGTAATTACTCCTGAATTTAAAAACGGAAATTATTATAGTGGTTTAGACAAAGGTGCAAATACTATATTCAAAGTATTAACAGGAAAATACAAAGGCGAACGAAAAAAAGAAAAAGGAAGCAAAATTCCACTACTTATTATATTTGTTTTTGTGATTTTATTCTTAATCATAGCGTCTAAAAATAAAAGAAATAATGGCGGCAACTCAGGAGGATTTGGCGGTCCTGACTTAATGGATATTATTATTTTAAGTAGTTTAGGTCGTGGAGGCGGAAGTTTTGGTGGTGGTTCATCATCTGGTGGTGGCTTCGGTGGCGGATTTGGCGGCGGATTTGGCGGCGGCGGATTTTCTGGTGGTGGCGCAAGTGGCGGCTGGTAATTATGTAATTCGTTATCAAAAAACATAAAACCTTGAATGGTTCGAAAACAAAAAAACCGATAATCACTTATCGGTTTTTTTTTATTTCTGTCTGAAGTAAATGTCTATTGGTACACCACTAAAATTATAGTTTTCACGTAACTTGTTTTCAATAAAACGTTTGTACGGATCTTTTACATATTGTGGCAAGTTGGCAAAAAACACAAACTGTGGTACCGGAGTAGGCAATTGCATGCAATATTTAATTTTTACATACTTCCCTTTTAAAGCTGGTGGTGGTTGGTTTTCAATAATTGGCAACATTAAATCGTTGAATTTTGATGTGGGTACTTTTTGTTTTCTGTTTTCAAAAACCTCAACAGCAGTTTCTAATCCTTTTAATAAACGTTGTTTTTCTAATGCAGATACGAATAGAATTGGCACATCTGTAAAAGGTTGAATTTGCTCACGAATTTTACGTTCGTAATCTCTTGCGGTCATGGTATCTTTTTCTACTAAATCCCATTTGTTTACTAAAATTACAATTCCTTTTCTGTTTTTCTCGGCCAACCAAAAAATACTTTGGTCTTGTCCTTCAAAACCACGAGTGGCATCAATTACTAAAATACAAACATCTGAATGCTCAATAGCACGTACCGAACGCATTACAGAATAAAATTCTAAGTCTTCTTTTACTTTCGCTTTTCTTCTAATTCCGGCAGTATCTACCAAATTAAATTCGAAACCAAAACGGTTGTATGTGGTATCAATGGCATCACGAGTAGTTCCAGCAATATCTGTAACCACAAATCTATCTTCACCAATTAATGCATTAATAATAGACGACTTTCCAGCATTTGGTCTTCCAACAACAGCAAAGCGAGGCAAAGGATTTTCAACTTCAACGGCTTCTGGTAATTCAGGTAAAACTTCTACTAATTTATCTAATAATTCACCCGTTCCACTTCCATTCATAGCGCCAATAGTGAAATATTCGCCCAATCCTAAATTATAAAACTCTAACGCATCTGTAACACGTTTTGAATTATCTACTTTGTTCACGGCTAATAAAACTGGTTTAGTAACCTTACGTAATAATTTCGCCACTTCATCATCCATTGGTGTAATGCCTTCTTCTACATCTACCATAAAAATAATGGCATCGCACTCATCTATTGCTAATTCTACTTGTTTTCTAATTTCGCCTTCAAAAATATCATCAGAACCTTTAATGTATCCACCTGTATCAATTACAGAAAATTCTTTTCCATTCCACTCACTTTTTCCATAATTTCTATCACGCGTAACGCCACT
>JBIPOM010000116.1:0-6492 GCA_044379175.1 Flavobacterium sp.
CAACTTGACAGCTGTAAGGCACTTCTTTATCGCAATGAATAAAAATCTTTTCACGAATGATTTCTGACACAAAGAAACGCATTGGTCTATCAGACAATTCCTCTTTATCGTAATAAGCCGGATTTTCAGGAACCAATTCTAAAATTTTTGCCCAAACAGAAGCAACATTGAAATCATGTAACGCTGATACAGGATAAATTAACGCATTAGGCAATTTCTCTTGCCAGTATTCGTAACGCTCAGTTACTTTTTCTTGATCACTTAAATCTATTTTATTAATCAAACACAACACGGGAACATTCAATTTTTGAATTTTCTCCAATGTCTCTTTGTGATTCATTTCATTCTCTTTCGTATCTGTAATAAAAATTAATACATCCGCATCTTTGATGGAGGCATTCACATAATCCATCATTGCTTCGTGCAATTTATACGCAGCATTAACTACTCCTGGTGTATCCGAAAAAACAATTTGATAATCTTCATCATTTACGATACCAAGAATTCGATGACGCGTCGTTTGCGCTTTTGATGTAACGATGGATAATTTTTCACCTACCAATCGATTCATCAAGGTAGATTTACCAACGTTTGGACTACCAACAATATTTACGAAACCAGATTTGTGAGTCATTTACTGAAATTTAGGTGCAAAGGTACGGAATTTTTTAGGTAATCGAACGTGTTATTTAAACATAACAAGCACTCTAATATGGAGAAACTTAATGAACATTTAACCATTGTTCAACTTTCAGCGCATCGCTGGAGTAAATGAAGCGGTAGCGTTGGCCTGATTTTAATTTTTTACACGTAAAATTTTCTGATGAATGCTTATTTAATTTTCCTCGAATTTTTCGATTTAACACGGTAGTTCCATCTTCTTTTTGAATCGTAATTACTGAAATCCCATCTGTTAAATTCATAAATTGAACATTAACTTCATGTTGGAAAACATCTGCAAAAACTTGCAACTGCAAACCATTATTACTTTGAGTATTCAATTGATCGTTCGATTTTTCGGGAGATTTAATTAAATAAACAGGATAAATAAATGCATTTGCATGGCTTTCATTTCCAGTATTGGTCCAAAAAATGGCTGCTGCCGAACTTTTTATGCCGCCAAAAACGTATCCCAACAATAAACTATCGCTCTGAAAGTCATCAATTAATAAAATACCATTAGCTGATTTTGGCAATAAAGGATTTGGAATAAATTCTGATGCTGCGCCCAAATAACCTGGCATATTTAACGGAATTTTATATTCTGCTAACGCACCGTTTGCAGCAACACTGATTCTAGAAATCGTTGAAACAAATGGAACATCTGTATCCATAACTAATGATGATAAACTATCATAATAGTTCGCGATTCCTCCGAAAAACAAAAAATGCTGTTGCTGTTTTTGACGATCAAATAAGGAAACAGATGCACAATGGTAATGGTTGTAATACTGTGCAAATCTTGGAACCGCATGTATTGCTGTATCAGCAATTTCAATTGCATTGATGTAAGGTATGTCTAAATCTTCTTGAAAAACACCCGAAAACGCAATTATTTTTTCTATTCCCTTGCGATCTATTTGCGGTAATACATTAAAATCTCTTCGGTGCATCAAGTCTTGACTGTACAAACTATCTATAAAGCGGTATTTCAAATGATGATCTGAAAATCCTAATTCAAAAATTCGAACTTGATTGGTATACGTTTGTTCAAATGTTGGGTTATTCATCGGATTATACCTTCCATCAAAACGATGTCCACCAATTAAATAATACAATCCATTCATGCGTTGTAATTTCCCACCTGTTACCGCAAATTTCTCATCATTCATCTGATGAAATTGTTCGTTTTTCAATGGAATTCCCGCAACAATTGACTGCATTACTTCTGAAACATTGAACGCAATTATAGAAGGAAAAGTAATGTGATCATTTTTTATAGCGCTAAAACCATAACCACCAATTAAATACAAGATTTCACCCTCTTGGTAAAACTCCATGTTCGTTGAAGAAAGTTGTTCTCTCAATGCTGGATTTAAAAGTGTATCCGTCATTGCCCATTGTTTTTTTTCTATTGGATCAACAACAAACAACTGTGTATTGTGTCCTGCTTTATTGAATGCTGCCCAAGGCTGTCTTCTATGCAATCCGTCTAAACGCCCACCAATGATTAACCATTTTCCATCTGATTGTCCAAAAGAAAAGGACTGTAAACCGCCTAGTTTCTCAATTTTAATAGTATCTAATCCAATGGAATAGTTAAACACTTGTGTAAAACTTAACGAAGTAGTTAGAAAGAGAAAAATAAAAATAGGAAAACGCATACAATACTTTTTTTCACAAAAGTAAGGATAAGAGTTGGATGAATTTTACAAATCCTATCGCTGTGTAACCTGTGTAACAATCGGAATCAAATTGAATACCCAACTTTGTGTTCAATTCAAACACGAAGGATATGAAGAAAAATTTAGGCAGTACAGACAAAGTCATTCGATACATTTTAGCAATCGTATTTATTTTAATTGCATTATTAGGCAACATAAATGTCGTCTTACGCAGTGTGTTATTTTCAGCTTCAGCAGTTTTAATCGGTACGAGTTTACTTTCTTTTTGTCCATTGTATGCGATTGTTGGATTAAAAACATGTAAAAATGAACAGTAAAAATCAATTAAAAAACGTAAATTTGAAACACAATTTTTTAGCTATGAAAACTCTATTTTTCTTACTTTCCATCATGTTGTTTGCCTGTGGCGGAACTAATTTAACGGATGGTAACATAGTCAATGCGCAACAAACTCAAACCAATTTGTCAGCGAAAGAATTTTCAATGAAAATGGAACAAACTCCAAGTGCGCAGATTATAGATGTAAGAACTCCCGGTGAAGTTGCAGGTGGCTTTATCAATAATGCGGTTAACATAGATTACAATAGTGCTGATTTTACAACAAAAATAAATCAATTAGATAAAAACAAACCAACATTTGTTTATTGTTTAAGCGGTGGGAGAAGTGGTTCTGCAGCAGCTCAAATGCGTTCTGACGGTTTTAAAATCGTTTATGAATTAACAGGAGGAATCATGAAATGGAATGCTGCTGGTTTACCTTTGGTGACCAAAAATCAAGCACCTAAAAAACAAGGTATGTCGATGAGCGAATACAAAGAACTAACGTCTTCAGAGAAGATTGTTTTAGTTGATTTTTATGCTGAATGGTGTGCGCCTTGTAAACGAATGAAACCATATTTAGAAGAAATCGCAAAAGAAATGAATGCAACGGTCGAAGTCATTAGAATAGATGTTGATCAGCATCCTTCATTAATGAAAGAATTAAAAATTGAAGAATTACCTGTTTTAAGAACCTATAAAAATGGCACTTTAACTTGGGAACACAAAGGCTTCATTGAAAAAGCAGAAGTTGTTAAAAAATTAAACTAACCGAATTAGATTTTAGTCATGAAAATTGAACAAATATATACAGGATGTTTAGCACAAGGTGCTTACTATGTAATTAGCGAAAATGAAGCGTTTATAATTGATCCCTTGCGTGAGATACAACCTTATTTAGAACGCCTTAAGAATGATGGTGTTACCTTAAAATATATTTTTGAAACGCATTTTCATGCTGATTTTGTTTCAGGACATTTGGATTTGAGCAAAGCAACTGGTGCGCCAATTGTTTTCGGACCAAACGCACAACCAGCTTTTGAAGCTATCGTTGCAACAGATGAGCAGATTTTTACGATTGGAAAAGTAAAAATTAAAGTGTTACACACACCAGGTCATACCATGGAAAGTTCAACATTTTTATTAATCGATGAAAACGGTAAGGAAGTTGCGATTTTTTCAGGTGACACCTTGTTTTTAGGTGATGTTGGTCGACCAGATTTAGCGCAAAAAGCAGCAGACATGACGCAAGAGCAATTAGCTGGTTTATTGTTTGATAGTTTGATGACTAAAATAATGCCTTTAAGTGATGATATCACTGTTTATCCTGCACACGGAGCTGGTTCTGCATGTGGAAAAAACATGATGAAAGAAACGGTTGATACCTTGGGCAATCAAAAGAAAATGAATTACGCCTTAAACCAACCAACTAAAGAAGCATTTATTGCAGCTGTTACGGATAGTTTATTGCCGCCTCCTGCCTATTTTGGTTTCAATGTTGCCATGAATAAAAATGGCTATGAAAATTTTGAAACAGTTAAGAAAAAAGCAATGACTTCTTTAAGTCCTGACGCATTTGAAACACTTGTTGAAGCTTCAAGTGCCTTGATTTTAGACACAAGAGATAGCAATGCTTTTAAAAATGGTTTTGTGCCTCAAGCAATTAATATTGGAATCAAAGGAGATTTTGCTCCTTGGGTTGGCGCATTAATAGGTGATGTGAAACAAGAAATTGTATTGGTAACAGAGCCTGGAATGGAAGAAGAAGTTATTACGCGTTTAAGTCGTGTTGGATTTGATCATGTATTAGGTTTCTTAGAAGGCGGATTTGATGCTTGGAAAAATGCTGGAAAAGAAGTTGATACCGTTCACCGAATCTCTGCTACTGATTTTGAACAAGAATTCAGCGCTAAAAATTCATCCGTAATTGATGTTCGAAAAGAAAGTGAATATACAGCTGAGCATATAGACAATGCTTTTTGCAAACCTTTAGCTGATATTAATGATTGGACAAAAGACATTCAACCAAATGAACACTTTTTCCTACACTGTGCTGGTGGTTATAGAAGTATGATTGCCGCAAGTATTTTACAAGCGAGAGGATATCGAAATTTCACAGAAATAGAAGGTGGTTTTAATGCGATTGCAAAAACATCCATTCCAACATCGGATTTTGTTTGCCAAAGTAAATTATTGAACTAATCAATGCTGATTGCTGGGTACTTTGCTTCCATTTTAATTGGGATTTCACTTGGATTAATCGGTGGCGGTGGTTCTATTTTAACCGTGCCTGTATTATTTTATTTGTTTAAAGTTGACCCACTTTTAGCAACCGTTTATTCTTTGTTTGTAGTAGGAACAAGCAGTTTAGTTGGGACTTTTCAAAAAAACAAAGATGGTTTAATTGAATACAAAACTGCAGTTCTTTTTGGAATCCCATCAATTTTAACTGTTTTTATTACCCGAAAATTGATCGTTCCCTTAATTCCAGACTCTCTTGGTGCAATTAATGGATTTGAAATAACAAAAGCCTTTTTAACGATGTTATTTTTTGCGAGCTTAATGATCGCAGCGTCATTTTCAATGATTCGCACTAAAAAAAGACAAGACAAATCAGAACAAGGTCAAAAAAATTATATTAAAATCGCCATCCAAGGATTGTTTGTAGGAATGATTACAGGATTGGTTGGCGCTGGTGGGGGATTTTTAATTATACCAGCATTAATCCTTTTGTGTCATTTACCGATGAAAAAAGCAGTTGGAACGGCCTTGCTTATTATCGCTGTCAATTCGCTTCTAGGATTTTCAGTTGATTTTTATAGCGGTGTAAAAATTGACTGGACATTACTATTATCCGTAACAAGTTTAGCTATCGGAGGAATTTTTATCGGTAATATGCTCTCGAAAAAAATTGATGGCAACCAACTCAAAAAAGGATTTGGCTGGTTTGTACTTTCAATGGGCGTTTACATCCTTTTAGATTTATTACTCAACAAGTAAGCGCTGAACAACCTGTTCATTGTTTTGATTACGTATGATGATAGAATACAAACCTGGCTTCAATTGAACTTTCCAATTGTAAATTCCTGTATCAAATTTAGCTGCATAACACACACTACCTGAACTCGTCACCACTTCCATCCCAAATACTTTTGAACTAAAAAAGATATCGTCATCACTTTCTACAGGATTTGGTGTAATGCTATAATTTTCTGAAATAGTCTGAACCAATCCCAAACTACCATCCAACCCACAAGTTCCAGCCGTAAATTCATTTAATAGGAAATGATCTCCAGCAGCTATTCTTCCTGAATTCATCGTTGATGGGAAACCAATTTTGGACCAATATTTTGGTAAAATAAAACTTGGGCGTTGTAGGTAACAATAGGAAACATCTGATAAACTCTGTGTTCCAGCTGGTGTTACCACATTTTTATTATTATTGCCGAATTCAAAATGATTACCTCCTTGTAAGGTGTAATTCACTGAGCTAAACGGGAAACTGGTGTTTGGAATTTCATTGCCAATAAAATTTTGACCGGGTGAAGTGTTGTCACTAAAAAAGATTCCCCACAAACTCGCCCTGTTTCTAAAAAACGAATTGTTTGGACCATTTCCGCCATGCGAATTATCGATGACAATATTCTGACCATCGTTTTGTTCAAACAAATTGGCAAAAACATAATTTCCGTGCAAGACCATATCACCAGCAGAATTACTAGGTAAAAACGCGCTTCCCGTCCAATAAGGATTGATGGAATAATTGTAACAAAAAACATTGCCGTTTGCTCCTGCTTGAACAATCATCGAATGGCGTAAATGATTGAAA
>JBIPOM010000117.1:0-6334 GCA_044379175.1 Flavobacterium sp.
TTTTTCATAGACTCTTTTACGTCATTTACGGTCATATCTAATTCTTTTGCAATTTCTTCAGCAGAAGGTGGTCTTTCATTAGATTGCTCTAACAAAGCATACATTTTGTTGATTTTATTGATAGAACCAATTTTGTTCAAAGGCAAACGTACAATACGAGATTGTTCTGCTAACGCTTGTAAAATTGATTGACGAATCCACCATACTGCATACGAAATGAATTTGAAACCACGTGTTTCGTCAAAACGTTGCGCCGCTTTAATTAAACCTAAGTTTCCTTCGTTAATTAAATCGGGTAACGTTAAACCTTGATTTTGATATTGTTTGGCAACCGATACTACGAAACGTAAATTGGCTTTTGTTAATTTTTCTAAAGCGCGTTGGTCACCCGCTTTAATTCGCTGTGCTAATTCTACTTCTTCATCGGCAGTAATTAAATCTACCTTACCAATTTCTTGTAAATATTTGTCTAATGAAGCAGTTTCACGATTGGTAACCTGCTTGGTTATTTTAAGTTGTCTCATTGAATTTTCCCCTTCGCTTTAAATGTTCTGTTTGTTATACGCAAGAAAAATAAAAAAGTTACAAAAGGGTTAAAAATTCTTTACTTTGGCTTAATAATAAAATATTTGGAGTCTTAAATTAATTTATTGATTATATTTTTTTAATATTGTGAAAAAAAAATGGATTCTCACAATATTCTTTTAGCTTCATTAAAGAAATTAGCGCCTTTAGATTTTGAGGAAGAAAAACTAATTTTAAATGCATTTAAAATATTTTCATTAAAGAAAAATGAATATTATTTACAATCCTCAGAAGTAAATTCAAAATTAGGATTTTTAGTAAAAGGTTTAGTTCGTTATTTTGTTTTTAATAATGAAGAAGAAGCTACTTTAGAATTTACCAAAGAAGGCGAATTTGTTTCAGATTATGGAAGTTTTATTTCAAGGCAACCTTCCATACAAAATATTCAAGCACTTGAAGATTGTGAATTTTTGGTGATTGATTATGATGATTTGCAAAATTTATATAAAGTATCTAAAAACGCTAACTTTCTTGGAAGGATGATTATTGAACATCGATTTGTCATAATGGTCAATCAGCTTTTAACGGTTCATCAATATAATCCAGAAGATAGGTATAGGTATTTTTTAGAACATTATAAAGATTTAGTTCAGCGTATTCCTCAATATCTTATCGCTTCTTATGTTGGAGTAAAACCACAATCGTTAAGTAGAATTCGTAAAAGAATAATTTAGTTAATTTATTAACTTAGGTGCATCAATTTAATTTAGAGTTACAAGTACTTTTGATTTATTATTAATTGTAAATCTAAAATTATATGACACTCACTATTATTTTTATTGTATTTGGTTTTTGTTTTTTATTAGAACGTCTAACTCCAGGTTGGAAATTACCTGAAGTACCCACTTGGACTATTAGAGTTTTAGCTTTAAATTTTATTCAACTTGGAGTTGTAACACTTGCTGGTTTTACATGGGAAATATGGTTCTCCCAATATTCTTTTTTTAATTTATCAAAGCATGTAAATCCATTTTTAGGTGGTTTTATAGCCTATTTTATTGCAACTTTCATTTTTTATTGGTGGCATAGATGGCGTCATCAATTTGATTTTCTTTGGACAAGATTTCATCAAATTCACCACAGTCCACAACGTTTGGAGGTTATTACTTCTTTTTATAAACATCCACTTGAAATGTCTGTGAATTCTATAATTGGTAGCTTTTTGGTGTTTACTACATTAGGTTTGAGTATAGAAGCCGGAGCAGTGTATACCTTATTTACCGCTTTGGGAGAATTTTTTTATCACACAAATGTGAAAACACCACGATGGATTGGTTACATTTTTCAACGACCAGAAATGCATAGAATTCACCATCAATATGATAAGCACACAAATAATTACGGAGATATAGTTTGGTGGGACATGTTGTTCGGAACGTATGATAATCCTAAAGAATTTAAATCTACTTGTGGTTTTGATTCAGAAAAAGAAGAACGCTTGTTAGATATGTTTAAGTTTAAGGATGTGCATAAAGAGTAATATTATACATGAAAAGAGAGGAAATTATCTTAGTACTATCTTTAGTAATAATTGTATTAATTAATGGGCTAATAGGTTGTTTTTTAGCACCATTTGGAATTGTCTTTACTCCTGTACTGATTTTTTTTACAACTTATAATATCTGTAAAAAGTGTAAAGAAATGAATGTAATACTCATAAGTTATTTTGCTTATTTATTTGTTGCATTAAATGATGTTTTAATAAAAATATATGCTGGTGGAACACACGATTATCAAGGACTAGGTTTTATATTAGCTTTTACTATACTCGGATTAATTCCGTCTTTTCTATACTTTGTTTTTAATATTTACAAGCGAAATGAAAAAATGGAGTATAAAATAATTGCAGTTTTGTTGTTTTTATTCTTAATTATTTGTCATCATAATATGTTTTCAAAATTAGGTCTTGAGTGTCCAAATTAAATTTTACTATTATCTACTCAACCACAAAATTTTCAATTTTGGTGTTATAAAAATCAATTTTCTGACGCATTTTATTGAAAAATATTTTTTGGTCTTTTATTCCCGATTGGTTTAACGATTTGGAATTAGTAAGCTGATTGGAAATATATTCTTTTTGTTCTAAACACGCATTTTTGTCAGAAGTAACATAATACCCTAAGGCGTTGTAAGGTAAAAAGAATTTTAGTTTTTGCTCAGATGTAAATAAAACCGAATTATTTAAAATAAGCAATTCATTATGATATAATTGAAAATTGGGTGTATTTGTTTGACATTTCAGCTCTAAATCGGCTACAATTTTAGTGATATCTTCTAACAGTAATTTCGCGTTTGAATATTGTAATAAACCCGATTCGAAGAAATAATAAATTTGTTGCAATGAGCTATTTATAGTGGTGTCATTCCAAATCTCCACACGTTTGGAATATTCGAAAAACTGCTTTAAAGCTATTGTTTCATTAATAATGCTAGTATCAAAAATAAAATCTTCGAAAGGCGTAGCTTTTTTATTTATTAGTAAATTAAACCATATAAAAAATTTGAATTTTGAAAACAAAGTTCCAGTCACGGCATAATTCATAGGAATATCTTTTGCAGAATAATATAATGTACATGTGGCTGGATTAAAATCGGATAAAAATTCTTTGGATTTTTCGAAATAAGCTTTAAAATCGGCTTGCGTTTTGATGTTTTTAGTTTTCTCTACAATTAAACTTTCTTTTTTTTGAAATAATTGGTCCATAGAAATACCATATTCTTGACACAATGTTACGGTTTCTTGAATTGAAAATTTACTTTTCATGGAAATTCTTCGATGTGCTGCATCATAACTTATTTGAAGTATGTTTGCAATTACTTCGTTCATTGACGTTTCGTTACCAATAATTTGTCGGATTTTTTTTAAAAGAATTTCTTGTGCATTCATTTTTTGTGATTTTCGCAAAACAAAGATACAAATTATTATTTTACGCAATTTATTTTGTGATTTTTAAAATACTTTTGGCTGTAATTAAGTAGCAAAATATGGAAAAAATAAAACGCAAAATAGCAAAATTAGCTGATAATTTAGAAAAAGTTACAGCGAAAGATTTGGTTCACTATTCGAAAGTGATTAATAGAATTCAAATTAAAAACAGCATTTGTTTAACTTTAAGTTTAAATCCCTTATCCTGATAAAATTAGTTGTAATTACAATATTTAGTTTTTTTAACGCAAATCATATAAAGTAATTAGAAACAAAGTATTGGTTGATTTTCTACAAAAACATTTTAGGAGTTTAATGTTTTATCCAATAAGAAATGAAAACAGATTATCAAGTTTTCATTCAAGAATTATTTCTAAGTGTATTTGCATAGAAAACACATTTTTTAAGCCAATTTATTGCAAATCCAGTATGAACAGATTGCGAGTAGGGTTAAATTAAATTTAAATAATGAAGTTAGTCACTAAGCAATATTACAATTATTATGTAGTGTTTATCTTATTTGTGGCTGGAAATAAAAATCATAAACAATATTAATTTGAAATTTATAAGTTATGAGAAAGACATTTTTTATAATAATGATTTGTGTAATTTCAAAAGTTTTTGCACAAGAAAAGATTCGATACGAAACACATACACAAATTTTTAGTTTATCGCCCATTGCTAAAAGAGTTGACAAAGTAAATGGTTTGGTTTTAGGTATTGGACATTTCGAAAATCAAAATATTGGGAAACAAACCATCAATGGGATTAATTTGGAAGCCAATCCAATGGGTTTAGCAATTCCTTTTTTTATATTTTATATTCCTGAATTAATTAGAAATAATAAAGCAAACATCGATAAAGATAGTTTGCAAATCATTAAAATGGACAACTCAGATTTATTAATTCAAATGAATGGTATAAATATTAGTTCGGGTTGTTTTATGACATCAGCAAATGTGAACGGATTATCAGTTTCATTATTCAATAAAATCAAATCATTGAATGGGATTAATAGTACAGTTTTCGGTTTACAATCTGATACACTAAACGGTTTTTCTTTTGGAGCCTATAATGGAGTTAATAAATTAAATGGAGTTACCATTGGTTTATTTAATGAAGCGTATAGCTTAAATGGTATTCAAGTTGGATTTTACAATTATAACGTAGTGCATTCGGGTTTACAACTTGGTATTTTCAATATGTCGAAATCAAGAGGTGTTCAAATTGGATTATGGAATATTAACAACAAAAGGTCTATGCCTTTTATAAATTGGTAAAAGATGAGTAAGTTAGTAATATGCATTTGTTTGTTAACTTTTAATGCTGTGATTTCACAAGAGACAGAATATCTGAAAAATAAATTAGATACATTAAAACTTGAAAAAAAAGAGCAAGAAAAGCAACATGAAGATGATAAATTAGAATATGAGCGCGTTTATGTTGAGGTGGGTTTAGTAAAACCTTTTGGAAAATTGAGTAATCAATTTGAACTTTCGCCAAGCTATGGCTTTTGGTTTAGGAGTAAAATAAAAAATGATGATTTTATTGATATTGGTTTAAATATTATGATTCCGAAATACGCTTCAAAAATTAATTTAGCATATAAAGATTCCCTTTTTTCTTTAGATTCAAAAAGATTTGGTGGTAATTTAGGTTTTCGTTTTGCTAAAATTTTTCCATTTTCAAGGGTTTCGCCGAGAAATAATATCGAATGGCATTCAGGTTTTGGAGTAGCTACTTTATTTTACGATGCCAATCATAAACGTTATTTCGATATTTTAAATGATAAATATAAAAAAGATACTGATGAAACGTATGATTTTGTACTCGCAACAATTTTTTTATCGCAAGGCATAAAGTTAAATATAAAAAATGTTGGTATTCAAATTAATTATCAGTTTACACCTTATGGTTTATTTGAAAATCGAATACCTGAAAATTTTGGTAGTCAAAGTATATTCTTTGGCATTTATTACAGGCAGTAAAAAATCCCGATAGCTTTTACACTATCGGGATTTAAACTATTTAAAAAATAAGATTATGCCTTTGGAGCATCATCTTTTTTCTCTTCTCTTGGAGGTCTTGGTAAAAGTGCTTTTCTTGACACTTTTTCTTTTCTAGTTTTTGGGTCAACACCTAAGTATTTTACTTGGAATACATCGCCCATATTAACTACATCCGTAACGTTTTCTGTACGTTCCCAAGCCAATTCAGATACGTGTAATAAAACTTCGTTTCCTGGAGCAGCAGTGTATTCTACAACCGCACCAAAATCTAACATTTTAATTACTTTTACTTCGTAAGCTTCTCCCATTGTTGGTTTGAAAATGATAGAATCTATTTTAGCTAAAACTGCTGCAATTCCATCAGGATCTGTACCTAAGATTTCAACAACACCTTGTTCATCCACTTCGTTAATTACGATAGTAGTTCCAGTAGCTTTTTGTAATTCTTGAATAACTTTTCCACCAGGTCCAATTAAAGCTCCAATGAAGTTTCCAGGAATAGTTCTTGTAATAATTTTTGGAGAATGTTTTTTAACTTCAGCTCTAGGAGCTGCAATAGTTTCTGTTAATTTTCCTAAAATATGTAAACGTCCGTCACGTGCTTGTCCTAATGCTTGCTCCATAATATCATAACGTAAACCGTCGATTTTGATATCCATTTGACAAGCTGTAATTCCGTCAGCAGTTCCAGTTACTTTAAAGTCCATATCTCCTAAGTGATCTTCATCACCTAAAATATCAGATAATACTGCGAATTTTTCACCATCAGTAATTAATCCCATAGCAATTCCAGAAACTGGTTTTACCATTTGAA
>JBIPOM010000118.1:0-6324 GCA_044379175.1 Flavobacterium sp.
AATTAGCCATGCAATACGCTAAAGACAGATACGAAATTGGTATGATGAATGTTTTTGATTACAACCAATCTCAAACTGCTTTCGTAAACGCACAATCAGAAGTATTAAGAACCAAGTATGATTATATTTTTAGAATTAAAATTTTAGAATTTTATTTCGGAATTCCACTTATAGAAAAACAATAAACCATGTCTAGAAAAAAATTATTTATCATTTTAGGAAGTGTAGTTGGCGTAATTGCGCTATTAATAGTTCTTAAAAAAACAGGAAAAATTGGAAATAACGACGATAGTAAAATTGTTGAAGTTTCAAAAGTAGAAACCACGACCATTATAGAAACGGTTTCGGCAACGGGCAAAATTCAACCAGAAGTTGAAATAAAAATTATGCCAGAAGTTTCTGGGGAAATTATTGCTTTAAATGTAAAAGAAGGTCAAGAAGTTAAAAAAGGACAATTACTGGTTAAAATTAACCCAGATATTTATACCTCTGGTGTAGACAGAACCGTAGCGTCTTTATCTACCTCAAAAGCAGGTGTTAGTCAAGCTGAAGCGCAAGTAAAAGAAGCCAAAGCAAATTTTGATAGGAATAAAAAATTGTATGAAAAAGGTGTAATTTCTCGTGCTGAATGGGATAGGATAGTTTCTGCTTATGAAGTGGCAGTTGCTAGTAAACAATCTGCATATTATCAGATGAAATCAGCAACTGCAAACGTTACTGAAGCAAGTGACAACTTAAAAAGAACTACCATTTTTGCTCCAGCAGACGGTACCATTTCTAAATTAGATATTGAATTAGGAGAACGGGTTTTAGGACAACAACAAATGGCAGGTACAGAAATGATGCGAATTGCCAATCTAAACAACATGGAAGTAGAAGTAGATGTAAACGAAAATGACATTGTAAAAGTAAGTATTGGCGATTCGGCAAAAATAGAGGTAGATGCTTATTTAAAAAGAAAATTTGATGGAGTAGTTACAAGTATTTCTAACTCAGCGACTACAGGTTTAACGGCAGATCAAGTTACTAACTTTAAAGTAAAAGTTCGTTTAGTGAAAGAATCTTATCAAGATTTATTAGAAGGAAAACCAGTTAGTTATTCGCCATTTAGACCAGGAATGACAGCTACTGTAGATATAGAAACAAAAAGAAGTACTAATGTTTTAGCAGTTCCAATTAGCGCCATAGTAATAAAAGACGACACAACATCAACTAAAAAAGATATTGTAGCAGAAATTGAAAAAGAAGAAGCAGAAAAAAAAGGAAATGCACCTAAAAAAGACATTAAATTTGAGTGTGTTTTTGTAAAAGTAGGCGATAAAGCTAAAATACGTGTGGTAAAAACGGGTATTCAAGATGATACGAATATTGAAATTTTGTCTGGTTTGAAAAAAGGAGATGAAATTATTATTGGACCGTACACTTTAGTTTCAAAAGACTTACTGACAAATGATAAAGTAAGATTAGAAACCAAATCTGACCAAGACAAAAAAGCTAAAGAACAAAAAAGTTAGTTATTATATATTTTGATTTTAAAAAGGCACAAGAAATTGTGTCTTTTTTTGTTTCTTTGCTTAGTAAAATAACATCAATAATGGCATTAATATTAAATATAGAAACGGCTACAAAAAATTGCTCAGTTGCTTTATCAAAAGATGGCAAAACGCTTGCAATAAGAGAAATAGCAGAACAAAATTTTTCACATGCAGAAAAATTACATGTTTTTATTGAAGAGCTTCTTTTAGAAACGAATGCATCGTTACAAGACGTACAAGCTATAGCAGTTAGTAAAGGGCCAGGTTCATATACAGGTTTGCGGATTGGTGTTTCTGCAGCAAAAGGGTTGTGCTATGCTTTATCTATTCCGCTAATTGCTGTTGATACTTTAGAAATTTTGGCAAGAAAAATTAAAGTTTCGTCTGGAATTATTTTACCAATGATTGACGCTAGAAGATTAGAAGTTTATAGTGCTTTCTTTGATAGTAATTTTGCGAAAATTAGAGAAACCAAAGCTGAAGTTATTAATGAAAATTCGTTTCAAGACGAATCAGATATGTTGCATTTAATTGGCGATGGTGCTTTGAAATTTAAAGAAATATTAAATGCTGAAAAATTTAAATATTATCCAGATATTCAATATCCATCTGCTGCCGAAATGGGTTTGATTTCATTTGAGAAATTTCAAAACAATCAATTTGAAGATGTGGCGTATTTTGAACCTTTATATTTAAAAGATTTTGTTTTGATAACTAAAAAATAATTTATAACAATAAAAAAGGGCTGTTTATATATAAACAGCCCTTTTTTATCATTTAAAAAAATTAACCATTTATAGCTTCTACTACAATTGAATTATTTTTTAACATATCACGTAACATGTTTTCAATTCCATTTTTTAATGTAAATGTAGATGACGGACAACCACTACAAGCACCTTGAAGGGTTACTTTTACAACATTTGTACTTTCGTCAAACGAATTAAAGGTTATATTTCCACCGTCACTTTGAACGGCAGGTTTCACATATTCTTCTAAAATATTAATAATTTGTTGTGAAGTAACATCTAAATTGTCAAAAAATGCTTCTTGTTTTATTTTGAAATTAGCTGTTTTTTCAATCAAACTCTCATCAACAATTACATCAGTTTGTTCTAAATACTGTTTTAAAAAAGTTCTCAATTCTAATGTAATATCACTCCATTCTGCAATGTCATATTTTGTTATGGAGATGTAATTTTCATCTATAAAAACTTCTTTTACAAATGGAAAACTAAATAAATCCTTAGCTAAAGGAGAGGCTTTTGTTTCATCTATGTTTTTGCATTCAACTGCAGTATTTGTTAATTTTTTATTTGCTACAAATTTAGTAACAGCAGGGTTTGGAGTGGATTCAGCATAAATCGTAATTGGATTTTTTTTCGCAGCTATATCTTCTAAAATGATTTGACCACCTTTTGCTATAAAATCTTCAATTTGTTTTGCGACTTCTTCCTGAACGTCTTCCCATTCCACAATTGAAAATTTTTCAATTGCAATAAAATTTCCTGATATGTAAACAGATTTTACAAACGGAAGGAAAAATAACTGTTTTGCTAAAGGTGAATTAGCAGTTTCGTCTATATTTTTAAATTCAAAATTTTGATTTCTAGTTATGAAATCTTCTAACTCAAATTTTACAATTGATGGATTATTTGTGCTTTTTATCGATATTTTACCCATTTGAACATTTTTTTTGCAAAGATACAAACATTGATTCAACTAAAGTTATATATTTGAAGATTATAATTTTGTTAACACAATCACAACATATATTTTAAAATGAAAAAAATTACTTTATCTATTTTTTTATTACTTTTTAGTGGGATATTATTCTCACAATCTATAAACGTAAATACTACTACATATTCAGTATCTCAACTTGTTCAAAATGTTTTAATTGATTCACCTTGTGCTCAAGTTAGTAATTTCACTACACAAGGAAGTTGTGGGATTGGTTATTTTTCTTATGGTGGTTCCCCTTCTAATTTTCCTTTTCAAGACGGGGTTATGATACGATGTGGTATTGCAACAAATTCTTCAGGGGTTTTTACTGATGCAAATCTCTCTAGTGCATGTCCTGGAGCTACTGGAGACGCAGAACTTCTTGCTATAAGCCAAGCAAATGGGAATACAGGAAGTATAAATGATGCGTCTTTTATAAAATTTAATTTTACACCTTTTACAGATAATTTTAGTTTCAATTTTATTTTTGCTTCAAATGAGTATGGAACTTATCAATGTGGTTTTAGTGATGTTTTTGCATTTATATTAACTGATGTTACGCCTGGGGCTACTACTCCACCTCAAAATTTAGCGGTAATTCCTGGGACTACAACTCCAGTATCCGTAACAAATATACGAAATAGTGCACATAACGGTGCTTGTCCCTCAGTAAATCCTACTTATTTTTCTGTTTTCTCTCCTAGTATTACTCCAGCTTCTAATACAGTTATGAACATGAGAGGATATACAGTTCCTATGACAGCTTCTGCAACCGTTATACCAAATCATAATTATACAATTAAATTGGTAATTGGAGATTATAATGATACTGCTTTCGATTCTGCAGTATTCATTGAAGGTGGGAGTTTTAATGTGGGTGTAGCCAATTTAACATATCCTATTGGATTAGGAGGAGCGTATACGCAAGACATGTTAGTTTCTAATGGACAAGCTGTTTGTCCAGGTCAGACTAGAGTAATTAGTACGGGTTTAAATGCTAATAATTTTGATTTTGTTTGGACTAAAAACGGCGTTAATTTGAATATTGATGCCCCTTCAATTACAGTTAGTTCACCTGGAACGTATTGTGTAAGTGCTAGTGTAACAGGTGGTGGAGCATGTTCTCAAACGGATTGTATTGTAGTTGAATATTTTACTGGTTTTCCAATTAATCAGACGCCATCGAATATGGTAGTTTGTAATCCAAATGTGAATTTGACAACTCAAAATAGTGCTATTTTAGCAGGTTTAGATCCTTCAATTCATGATGTTGAATATTATTTTTCAATGGCAGACGCTTTAAATCCTAGTAGTATTCCCTTTACTTCATTTACGGCAACTTTAGGTGCAACACAAACTATAGTAGCTAAAGTAACTAATATTTTTGCAGCTTGTCCAGAATATGCCACTTTTACTGTAACCTATATTAATAATAATACTGTTGCAGCAGCATCTTCAACACCAACTTTATGTGCAAATACGCCATTAACTTCTATTACTCATGCCACAACAGGTGCTACAGGAATAGGTATAGCCACAGGCTTGCCAACTGGTGTTACAGCAACTTGGGCATCTGATGTCATCACAATTAGTGGAACGCCAACTGCATCAGGAACTTTTAATTATTCTATTCCATTAACCGGTGGCTGCGGAACATTTAATGCAATTGGAATAATAACTGTAATACCTGAAAATACGGTTACAGCTGGCTCATCAACACCAACTTTGTGTTTAACAAATACATTAACACCAATTACTCATACTACAACTGGAGCAACAGGTATTAATGCAGCTGTTGGTTTGCCCCCTGGTGTTACTGCTACTTGGGCATCAAATACGATTACCATTAGTGGAACTCCTTCTGCTATTGGAACTTTTAACTACACGATTCCTTTAACAGGAGGATGTGGTACAATTAATGCTGTCGGAACAATTACAATTATTTCTATTAATACTGTTACTCCTGGAGTCGTTAATCCGATATTTTGTTTAAATTCAGTTTTAACACCAATTACGCACACGACAGGAGGAGCCACAGGAATAGGAATACCTACTGGATTACCATCTGGTGTTTCAGCATCATGGTCAGCTAATACAATTACAATAAGTGGAACGCCAATTGTAACTGGTACTTTTAATTACTCAATCCCATTAACTGGAGGATGTGGAACTATTAATGCTATTGGAACATTAGTTGTGAATGTTGATAATACGGTTACTGTGGCATCTTCTAATCCGTCACTATGTACAGGTGTATTATTAACTCCTATTAATCATACTACCACTGGCGCTACAGGCATCGGAACCCCAACAGGACTTCCAGCAGGTGTTACGGCAGCTTGGTCAGCAAATACAATTACTATTAGTGGAATACCAACTGCATCTGGAACTTTTGCCTACACGATTCCATTAACAGGAGGTTGTGGATCGGTAAGTGCTATTGGTACAATTACAGTAATTACTGCCAATACAGTTTCAGCGCCCTCGACCATTCCAACAGTTTGTTTAAATGCAGTGTTAACACCTATTACACATAGTACAACCGGAGCTACAGGCATTGGAACAGCTATTGGTTTACCAATAGGAATTACAGCAGCTTGGTCTTCAAATTTAATAACCATTTCAGGTGCTTCTTCAATAGTTGGAGTTTTTAATTATAGTATCCCATTAACAGGAGGATGTGGAGGCACAGCTACAGGAACCATTACAGTAACACCAGACAACACGGTTTCGTTACCTTCAGCAACGCCAACACTTTGTATCAATACAGCTCTAACGGCTATTACACATACTACCACTGGCGCTACAGGTATTGGAACCCCAACAGGACTTCCTGCAGGTGTTACGGCAGCTTGGTCAGCCAATACGATTACTATTAGTGGTACGCCAACGGCATCTGGAACATTCGCCTACACGATTCCCTTAACAGGAGGATGCGGTACAGTAAATGCTACAGGAACCATTACAGTAACACCAGACAACACGGTTTCGTTACCAACATCAACGCCAACACTTTGTATCAATACGGCTCTAACGGCTAGTACACATACTAACACTGGCGCTA
>JBIPOM010000119.1:0-6271 GCA_044379175.1 Flavobacterium sp.
AACAATGGTTTTTCCTGAACCTACGTCACCTTGTAATAAACGATTCATTTGTGCGTGACTTCCTAAATCGTTTCGTATTTCTTTCAATACTCGTTTTTGAGCATTGGTGAGTTCAAAAGGTAAATGATTGTTGTAAAAGTTATTAAAATTTTCGCCAATAATTTCAAAAGGAAACCCTTTTATTTTATGTTTTCGAATTAAATTTTTAGTGATTAATTGCAGTTGAATGAAAAACAATTCTTCAAACTTTAATCGAAATTGTGCTTTGGCTAAAAGTTCTTGATTTTTTGGAAAATGTATATTTAGTAAGGCTTCTTTTTTTGGAATTAGTTTTAATTCTTCAATTATAGAAACGGATAATGTTTCCGAAAATAATTGATGGGCTTCCGAAAACAATTGCATCATCATTTTATTGATGACTTTATTGG
This sequence comes from Flavobacterium sp., assembly GCA_044379175.1. Taxonomy (GTDB): domain Bacteria; phylum Bacteroidota; class Bacteroidia; order Flavobacteriales; family Flavobacteriaceae; genus Flavobacterium. Next base: position 429 of record JBIPOM010000119.1, read on the forward strand.
TAACGCCCTTATTATTTAGCTTTTCAGTGCTTGGATATACTGGCTGCATTGCACTTCGTAATGTGGTTTTGTGTTCTTCCAATAATTCCATTTCTGGATGTGCCATGTTGAAAACCGAACCAAATTGCGTCACTTTACCAAAAATAACATAAACAGTATTGAGCTTCAAACTTTCTTTGACCCATTTTTGACCTTGAAACCAAACCAATTCAATTTGCCCTGTATCATCTAAAAAAGTCGCCACTAATCTCGATTTTCCTTTTCCTTGGTCGATGGTTTTAATATGAACCACTTTTCCAACAATTTGAACTTCGGAATTGCTATTTATAAGTTGGTTGATTTTAAAATAGCGCGTTCTATCGATATATCGATTAGGGTATAAATTGATTAAATCGCCATATTTATGAATATTCATTTCTTTGCGTAGTAAGTCGCCACGCAGTGGACCAACACCTTTTAAATATTCTATGGGAGTATCAAGTAGATTCAAAGTCTAATTCTATTTTGTAATTCAAGTTAAATTTCGAACACAAATTAAGAAATTATATAAATTTTTAAAATTTCTCTAATCGGTGTTAAGCCACACATGAAAAGCGAAGATAGTTATTAATTCTATATTTTTAAATTATTATTTTTTTATAAATTTATAAGTAGTATTTTCACTTTCAGAAATTAGTTTAACTATATAAATTCCATTTTGATAATTAGAAACATCAATTTTCGTTTCATTATTCAACAAAATACAAGAATGTAGTTTTTGCCCTAATAATGAATATATTTCAGCTGTTGGATTTGTGTTCTCAAGGTTTAAAATGGTTAACTTATCTGAAACAGGATTTGGAAATAATTTAATTTTTTCAGCATTTTGAAAATTAGTTGTTGCTAATGTTGCTTCTTGGTACACTCTAACATAATCTATTTCCATAGTAGATTGAACAAAATTAGAAGAAACGCTAGGTTCTATAGCAATATTTAATAAAATATACTGTTCTGCATTAAATGGCCAATTAAATTGATTTTTTACAGCAGGATTATAAGACATATGATTTACGCCATCAACACTAAATGTAATACTTTGTGCATTCCACTCCATGGCATAAATGTGAAAATTAGAGGATACTCCAGCTTTGTATTGCGAGTTTGTAACGTATTGTCCAACGTTTAAATTACCGTTAATTGGATAATGAACTGCACTTGAAATTACATTCTGATTGGTACCCCAATGTTCCATAATGTCTATTTCACCGCAGGCTGGCCAATTGATAGTTCCATGACTAGCAGTCCAATAGCCACCAGGTTCAATAATGTTTTTGCCCAACATCCATATTGCAGGCCAAGTTCCAGAGCCAGTTGGTAATTTAGCACGAACTTCAACTCGTCCATATTTAAATGCAAATTTCGAATTTAATCTGGCTGAGGTAAATTGTTTTGTTTGATTTTGCTGTGTAAGGACTTCTTTTTTGGCTGTAATAGATAAAATTCCGTTTGAGCAATAAGAATTGGCTTGACTGTTAGTGTAATGCTGTATTTCGCCATTATACCAGCTTATTCCGTTAGGTAATTGTGTTTGATGAAACCAATTTAAATTATTTACAACGCCATTTGTATTAAATTCATCGTTCCAAACTAAATTAGTGCACGTTGAAACGGCTCCAGAATATAAGAAATCATCAATATATGCCAATACGTTTGAAGTGTTATTTTCTCCATTTATTTGAATCAATACACGACTAAAATCCCATCTATTCAATGGGTTTTGCGAATTTGGGTTTAAATTAATAAAAGCATCAGTAGCAAAATTAAACGTAATGGTTTGCCATTGATTTAAAACGATAGGTTTAATAATTTCACATTGAGTAGACCAAGGTGTAGTTAAAGTGCCATTTTGAAGTTTTAATGAAATTTGATTGTTTTGATTTCCTGTAATACCACTCGAAGGAACATATATTTTTAATGAAAATTGACTACTTGTTAGTAAATTAAAACTAAACCCAGCATCAAATCGAACGTTTGCGTATTGTCCACCAATATCCGAATACTTCAGAACTTTTGATGATGTATTAATCCCAGTAGGAAATGGATTAGTAAAATTTGTATCTATCAAACAAGCATCGCCAATCCAAGATGAAATTGTGCTGTTTCCTTCAAAATTGTCTTGTGAAATTTGTGCTTGAGAAAATAAACTAACCTGAGAAAACAATAATAATACTGAAAGTATGTTACGCATAATATCTTTTTTTTCAAAAATAGTGTTTATTTTAGCACAAAGTAAAATGATAACCTATACTAAAACTATACAATATTAAAATTTTCGTAAACTGTATAAGAGTTTTGTTAATTAGTATCTTTGTTTAAATAAAATTATAAATGCGCTATATATTTCTACTTTTTTCTATTATTTCTTTTGCACAGCAGACCAATCAAGTCGATTTTATAACTTGTACTGCTTCATTATATCCGAATTTCGAAGAAAAATCTATTTCTGGAAGTGTTACTTACGAATTTAAAGTAAAACAAAGTATAGATACTATTAAAATTGATGCTAAAAATATAACGTTTTCTGATGTAATGATTAATGATAAATTAGTGAAATTTAAAAATTCAGGAAAAACATTGGATTTATTTGAAGGGTATTCTAAAGGAAAAAACATACTAACGTTACGATATAGTGCCATGCCGAAACAAACGCTTTATTTCATTGGACAAGACGATAATAGGCAAATCTGGACGCAAGGCCAAGGCAAATATACAAGTCATTGGTTGCCGAGTTTTGACGATGTAAATGAGAAAGTAATTTTCGGGATAACTATTAACTATTATGTCGATATGGATAAATTTGAATTTGATCCTGTTGCATTATCTAATGGTAAATTAAATTTCGAGAAAAAAACTATAAGTTGGAGTAGAGGCGTTAACAATATATCAAGAAATTATCAAATGCAAAAACCTATGTCATCTTATTTGGTAATGTTGGCGTTTGGAAAATTTGGGATGCAAGAAGTCAAAAGTAAATCAGGAACGCCATTAGAATTCTATATAGATAAAAATGATTATTCAAAATTAGAACCCACATATCGCTATTCTAAACAAATTTTCGATTATTTAGAACAAGAAATTGGTATGAAATATCCTTGGAAAATTTACCGTCAAGTTCCTGTTAGAGATTTTTTATATGCAGGAATGGAAAACACAACAGCCACCATTTTTTCTCAAGATTTTGTAGTGGATTCAATTGGTTTTAATGATAAAAATTACATCAATGTCAACGCTCATGAGTTGGCGCATCAATGGTTTGGCGATTTAATTACGGCACAATCGGGTAAACATCATTGGTTGCAAGAAGGTTTCGCAACATATTATGCTCTTTTGGCAGAAAAGGAAATATTTGGCGAGGATTATTTTTATAATGAATTGAATGATTATGCGTTGCAGTTAAGAAATGCAGCCAAAACCGACACCATTCCAGTAATGCATGAAAAAGCGAGTTCACTATCATTTTACAAAAAAGGGGCTTGGGCATTGCATACGTTACGTGAAGATATCGGTGCGAAAAATTTTCAAAAGGCAGTAAAAAGGTACTTAAAAAGATACCAATACAAAAATGTAAATACAGATGAATTTCTAGCTGAAATAAAAAAGATTGCTAAAGATTTTAATATAGAAAATTTTAAAAAGCAATGGCTAGAAAATTCAGGTTTTGATATGGTTTTAGCGGAAAGTTATTTGTTAAAGAACAAATCAGTTGCGGCATATATTCAACTCACCAAAGAGAAAAAGGATTTAGAGAATTATAAAGCCATTTTAGAATCTGAAACGTATTTTCCTGTAAAACAGTATATTTTTTATAAATTAGGAAACACACCTTTTGAAGACAAAAAAGAGTTGATTGAAATTGGTATGAAACAAAACTTATATGTTCGCCAAGCCATTGCAGAAACGATGAGTGAAATACCTGTTGAATTTAAATCGCAGTATGAAACTTTTTTAGATGACGATTCATATAAAACTAAAGAAATTGCTTTGATAAATTTATGTAATAATTTTCCAATTCAAGCAAATGAATATTTGGAAAAACTAAAAAAAATGTATGGCAACAATGATAAAAGTTTACGAGTAACTTGGTTAAAACTCGCTTTAATTTCAGATAAATATATAGAGTATAAAAATATGTACTTCAATGAATTATTTAATTATACTTCAAGTAATAATGAAAGTTCTATTCGAGAAAATGCTTTGCAAGTTTTATTGGAATTGTATCCTGAAAACCAGCAAGTAATTCAAGCTTTATTTCAAGCAACAACGCATCACAAATGGCAATTTACTTCGTTTGCTAGAGAAAATGTTAGAAAGTTATTGAAAAAACCTGAGTTTAGAAGTCGAGTAGAAGAGTTGGCAAAAACCGCTGATGAAAAAATGGTTGCTTTGTATGAGAAATTTTTGAAGGAGTAGCAAGAATAAACCTGACAGGTTAAATTTTTTAAAATATGCGTTTCAATTCTTCCTTTATAAAACTAATCGCTACAGCACTTGCGCTTTCAGTTTGTGTAAGTTCTTGAAGTAGTTTCGTGCGTAATTCTTCTCCAGATTTTACTTCACCTTCAATAGAAAATCTTCTGATTTGTGAAATAATACTATTTTTAGCTTTTAAAATAATTTCCCAACTTTCTTGAGTGAAATATATTTGTTGCGCAATATTATGTTCGTATTCTGTTTGAATAGTATGTATTAAAAGTGTCGCGTAATTTTGCGCGTCTAAACTAGTTGGTTCTACACGCATCATTAAATTAATTGGATTGATGCGTTCTAAAAACAACACAATTCGCTCGTAAGCTTGCAATCTAATTGGTAATCCTAATCGCTGATTTTCTCTCAGTAATTCGAATTTTCGTTTGTTTTCTTCGTTTTTAAAAAATTTATGCAACAAACCAAAGGCTACACCGCCAGTAATTATTGCGGGAAATGTATAGGTGGCGATTTCAAGTAATTTTGATTCTATGTTCATTGGATTTTTTTTACAAATCTAAAATATTTTTTTAAAAGTAAACGAATTTTTTAATGCTTATACTAGTTTAAATACAATGTTAATGTTGAAAAAATCAAATTTTAATTATTTTTAAAATTTTTCCCATTTTCCCAGACTCGAAGTTTATGAAATTAAAATAAATTAAGCCGATTAGTTTTTTATTACTTTTAATTTAATAATTGTTGATAATTTAAAGCTAAAAGACAATTAAAAACACCTAAAATCACTTCATAATCTGTATTTTTGCTTTCCTAATTATCCTTTTTAGCCATGCAACAATACATAAATCAATTAAATGAAGCACAACGTGCGCCAGTTTTGCAAAAAGACGGAGCTATGATTGTTATTGCAGGTGCAGGTTCTGGCAAAACACGTGTTCTTACCGTTCGAATTGCTAACTTGATGCATCAAGGTGTAGATGCGTTTAATATTTTAGCCTTAACTTTTACGAATAAAGCAGCACGTGAAATGAAAAAACGTATTGCAGAAATTGTAGGAAATAATGAAGCAAAAAACCTTTGGATGGGTACTTTTCACTCTGTTTTTGCTAAAATTCTACGAAGTGAAGCGGAAAAGTTAGGTTATCCTTCTAATTTTACTATTTACGACTCACAAGATTCTTTAAGATGTTTAGGTGGTATTATTAAGGAAATGCAATTGGATAAGGATATTTATAAACCCAAACAAATTTTAGGTCGAATTTCCCAATATAAAAACTCATTAATTACAGTTCGAGCCTATTTTAATAATCCTGAATTACAAGAAGCCGATGCGATGAGCAAAAAGCCTCGAATGGGCGAAATTTACAACAATTATGTAG
>JBIPOM010000120.1:0-6244 GCA_044379175.1 Flavobacterium sp.
ATATTGTAAGGTGTCTTCGTGTTTTTTAATCTGATTCTTCTGATATTCTTCCACAGAAGTTCCTGCAATAATTCCAGTAAAAATTTGACTTTTAGTTTGTATTTCGTACAAATAAAAAACAGGTTGTTCTTCGGAAATTAAAATAGTTTCGTTTTTAAAATCTTGATATTTATGTAAAACACCTTTAAAACGCTTGTCTAAAGTAATCTTTTGAGTATTCGCATACGCTGGATGAATCACGTGTAAAAACGAATACGGATTGAAACTAAGCCAAGCAGCAAGTTCTGCAGAACTGTAATCTTCATAGGTTCTGCAAGTTACTAATGCGACTTTATCTGCCGATGGACGAACTGCTTTAAAAGGGATTATTTTGCTCATTTTTAGCATTTAGCCTTTAGCTCCAAGCTGTCAGCAATGGCTAACTGCTTAAAGCTAATCGCTTTTATTTAAATTGTTTTGAAACTTTTTCTGCTTTTTTGCTTTCTGAATAATCATAAAAACCTTCACCAGATTTTACACCTAACTTTCCAGCCATTACCATATTTACTAATAACGGACAAGGTGCATATTTAGGGTTTTTGAAACCGTCGTACATTACATTTAGGATAGATAAACAAACGTCAAGACCAATAAAATCTGCTAATTGTAACGGTCCCATTGGATGAGCCATTCCTAATTTCATCACGGTATCAATTTCAGACACGCCTGCCACACCATTATATAACGTTTCAATAGATTCGTTAATCATTGGCATTAAAATCCTGTTGGCTACGAAACCTGGATAATCGTTAACTTCTGTTGGTGTTTTACCTAATTTTATAGATAAATCCATAATAATTTTAGTCACTTCATCAGAAGTAGAATAGCCACGAATAATTTCAACTAATTTCATAATTGGCACTGGATTCATAAAGTGCATTCCAATAACGCGTTCCGGATGAACCACTTGAGCACCAATTTGAGTAATAGAAATTGAAGATGTGTTACTCGCTAAAATTACATTATGGTCGCAAATTTCGCTTAATTGCTTAAATATATTCATTTTAAGCGATACATTTTCAGTAGCAGCTTCCACAACCAAATCGCAACCCACCACACCATCTTTGATATCGGTATAAGTAATGATGTTTGAAATGGTTTTGTGTTTGTCTTCTTCTGTGATACTTCCTTTAGTTACCATTCTGTCTAAGTTAGCGGCAATAGTTGCCATTCCTTTTTCTAATGATTTTTCAGAAATATCAATCAATTTAACGGTAAATCCTGCTTGTGCAAATGTATGAGCAATTCCGTTGCCCATTGTTCCTGATCCTATTACGGCTATTTGTTTCATTATGTAATTATATGTTTGTTGTTAATTTGTCTTATTTACTTTCCAATTGAATCAATAATCTGGTAGGCTACACGCAACGCTTCTGTTCCATCTTCTAAAGTTACAATTGTAGTTGTGTTATTATTTATAGCATCTGCAAACGATTCCAATTCATCTAAAATGGCGTTGTTTGGATGTACATTTGGATTGTCAAAATAAATTTGTTTTTTCACACCTTCTGCATTTTGTAAAATCATATCAAAATCGCCCGGAATTTCTGGCGCGTCTTGCATACGAACGACTTCACAAATTTTATCTAAATAATCTACAGAAATGTAAGCGTCTTTTTGGAAAAAACGACTTTTACGCATATTTTTCATAGAAATTCTACTAGCAGTTATGTTGGCTACACAACCGTTTTCAAATTCTAAACGAGCATTGGTAATGTCTGGCGAATCAGAAATCACGGCAACACTACTCGCATTAACCGTTTTTACTTTCGATTTCACCACGCTTAAAATCGCATCAATATCGTGAATCATTAAATCTAAAACCACAGGAACATCTGTGCCACGCGGATTAAATTCTGCCAAACGATGCGTTTCAATAAACATAGGTTTGTCAATTTTATCTTTCACAGCTGTAAAAGCTGGATTGAAACGCTCAACGTGACCCACTTGACCTTTTACATTATATTTAGTAGCTAAAGCAACAATTTCTTCTGCTTCTGTAACAGTTGTAGCGATTGGTTTTTCTATAAAAATATGTTTTCCAGCTTCGATTACCATTTTGGCACATTCGAAGTGTTGAATAGTTGGTGTAACAATATCTACCACATCAACTGCGGCAATTAAACTTTCTAAAGAATCAAATTTTTTATAACCGAATTCGGTAGCAACTTTATTAGCATTTTCTTCAAAAGGATCAAAAAAGCCAACTAATGCGTATTTTTCTGACTGATTTAATAATCTTAAATGTATTTTTCCTAAGTGACCAGCACCTAAAACTCCGACTTTTAACATAAAAATAAATTTCATCAAAAATAGTAATAAAATAAGAAATTCCAATTATGAAATTCCAATATTAAAAATTTCAAATTCCAAAAGTTGTTATGATAACGCTAGGCAGATATTATAAAATAAATTGGAATTTTATTTTTGATATTGAGAAAATTCCATCTAATTTTACATCACTAATTTACATCTTAAATTGAAAGATACTAATAAACATCAAGGGCTTAGAAATCTTCTAGTAAAACAATTAGAAGAAAAAGGAATTACGGATAAAAATGTATTGGATGCGATTGCTAAAATCCCTCGTCATTTATTTTTAGATTCAAGTTTTGAAAATTTTGCCTATCAAGATAAAGCGTTTCCGATAGGCGCTGATCAAACTATTTCGCAACCTTATACAGTAGCTTTTCAGACGGAATTATTACAAGTAGAAAAAGAACATAAAATCTTAGAAATAGGCACGGGTAGTGGTTATCAAACAGCTGTTTTGTGTTTATTAGGTGCTAAAGTGTATTCTGTTGAACGACAAAATGAATTATTTAAAAAAACTAAAAACCTACTTTCAAAATTAAGCATAAATGTTATTCCAAAATTGCTTTCATTTGGTGATGGTTATAAAGGTTTACCAGATTATGCTCCGTTTGATAGTATAATTGTAACTGCAGGTGCACCTGTAATTCCACAAGTATTAATGTCGCAATTAAAAATAGGTGGAAGATTAGTTATTCCAGTCGGAGAAAACGAACAAATAATGACTTTGTTAGTAAGAAAAAACGAAACCCAATTTGAAAAAACCGAATTTGGAGATTTTAAATTTGTTCCTTTATTAGAAAATAAAAATTAAAACCGCCAATTAATGTGACGGTTTTAAAATGGATAGATAACGTTCTAAACAATCTAGTTCTGTTTGTGCAATAAACAATAAAAAAGTTTCTTTGTTCTTTTCTGTATGACAACTTTCTAATGCGTTATAATATTTCATTCTTGAAGTTAATTCTCCTTTAATATTAGCAATAACATAGCCGTTTTGTAGTAAAATTAGATTCATTAACAAACGTGATGTTCTTCCATTTCCATCAATAAATGGATGAATGCAAACCAATCGTTCATGCATTTCGGCAGCTAAAATTACAGGGTGTAATCTTTTTTTATTTTCAAAGTACCATAAATAGAGTTCTTCCATTTCTTTTGCAACTAAAAAAGGTTGTGGTGGCATATGTTTGCTTCCTTTTATCATTACTTGTACTTTTCTATATTTTCCAGCATCTTCTGGATAAATCCCTCTGAGTATTAAATTATGAATAGATAAAACTTGTCTTTCTGATATTGATATTTCATTTTGAACCAAATCTTTTATATAATCAATAGCTTCATTATGATTTAATACCTCTAAATGCTCTCGCATACTTTTTCCAGAAATAGTAAGCCCTTCGTTAATTATAAAATCTGTTTCTTGCAAGGTTAAAGTATTGCCCTCAATTTTATTACTTTCAAATGTGTATTCTAATTCTAAAGCTTGTGTAATTCTAAAACTATCATAATTTCGATATTGGTCTAATTCTTTTTTTAATTTGTCAATTTTTACTAAAATATTTTCTAAATCTTCAGATAATTTTGGTCTTTTAAATGATGCGTAATATCTAATTTCTTCTTCAGCAAGCATCATAGCTTTTAAAGCATATTCATCTTGACCAATTTCGTCATAAATCCGTTCTTTAAGCCATGTAATTAATAAGTCTTCGTAATTTAATTGTAAAATTTCTGACAGTTTTAGTACTTGTTCTTTTGTTGGTTTTCTTGAGCCATTTTCATATTTACTGATTAAAGATTGATCAATATCAAGCGCAGTAGCAATATCAATTGTTCGTAACTGATTTTTTAGTCTGGCATTTCTTAATATATTTTTCATATTTTTTACTTTAAAAGTCATGACAAAAATAGTCATATTTTTTGTTTTTAAAAACATTTTATCCATTTTTTACATATATTTGTAAAAATTTAAAAAATGAAAAAGCAGTTATATATAATTTCATTCTTTTTTAGTGCATTTTTAAATGCTCAAGATAAACCAAAATTGGTAGTTGGAATTGTGGTAGATCAAATGAAAATGGAATACTTGTATCGATTTTCCAATGATTTTTCTAATAATGGTTTTAAAAAATTAATGGAAAAAGGATTTACTTTTCATAATATGCATTACAATTATATGCCAACATATACAGCTCCTGGACATGCCGCAATATTTACTGGTGCATTACCAAATGTAAATGGAATTGTAGGTAACGATTGGTTCAATAAAGCTACTGGAAAAGAAATGTATTGTACAGATGATACTTCTGTAACTACTTTAGTTGAAGGAACAGAATCAGAAGGAAAAATGTCTCCAAAAAATCTATTTAGTACTACAATTACAGATGAATTAAAATTGGCTACCAACTTTAAAAGTAAAATAATTGGAATCAGTATTAAAGATAGAGGGGCTATTTTACCAGCTGGACATTTCGCAGATTGGGCGTTCTGGTATACTAAAACAGGAAACTTTATTTCAAGTTCTTTTTATGGAAATAAATTACCAGATTGGACGATTCAATTTAATGAAGAAAAAAACTATTTAAAATATATTGAAAAAGGTTGGGATTTATTAAAACCAAAAGAAATTTACAACGAAAGTTTAAATGATAACAATCCATACGAAGGAAAATTATTTAAGAAAACGCCTTTTTTTCCATACGATACGAAAGAAATGTTTACAAATAATGATGCCGGAGTTTTAAGAACTACGCCTTATGGAAATAATTTAATTGCAGATTTTGCAAAGAGAGCTATTGAAAATGAGAAAATGGGTGCAGATGAAGTTACTGATTTTTTAACGCTAAGTTTTTCCTCTACAGATTATGTTGGTCATGTTTTAGGCCCACGTTCCATTGAATTACAAGATACGTATTTGCGTTTAGATGAAACAATAGCTGATTTTTTAACTTATTTAGATGAGAAAGTAGGCAAAGGAAACTATTTAGTTTTCTTAACGGCAGATCATGCTGGAGCTGAAAACGCAATTTATCTAAAAGATAATAAATATGAAGTTGAAAGTTTAAATAGTAAAAATATACAACAAAGTATTATCGATTTTTCTCAAAAAACGTTTGGGGAAAATATGTTATTAGATTATTCAAATTTCAATGTCTTTATTAACAAAGAAAAAGTAAATCAAAAAGGATTGGATTTAAACAATGTAAAACAAAAATTTAAAACGTTTTTACTTTCACAAAACTTTATTAGTAATGTATTTACGGAAGAAGAAATTCAAAATTCGGGTTCAAATAATCAATTGTTACAAATTATTTCTAATGGTTACGATCCAAAACAGAACGGCGAATTAGTTTTATTATTTAAGCCTGGTTTTATGGAATACTCTTCAACAGGAACTACACACGGCTCTCCATATTCATATGATTCACATGTTCCTTGTCTGTTTTATGGTTGGAAAATTAAAAAAGGAGAATCGTTTAGCAAAAAAACAATTACGCAAATTGCGCCAACTTTAGCTCAAAAATTAAAGATAACTATGCCAAACGGAACGCAATCTGAAGTTTTAGAAGAGATACTAAAATAGATAAAAAAAGCACTGAAATATCAGTGCTTTTTTTATGTTTTCTATATTTCAATTTCAACTTGATTTCTTAAAATATCATCAAAAGTTTCTCGTTGTCTAATCAAATGTGCTGCGCCGTTTTTCCATAATACTTCAGCAGGTTTCACTCTTGAATTGTAATTAGATGACATTGAAAAACAGTATGCACCAGCATTTTTAAAACTTAGAATATCACCTTCATGAATTTCTGATATTCTTCTGTTTGTTGCAAAAGTATCAGTTTCACATATATAACCTACAACAGAGTAAAAACGTTCTTTTCCTTTTATA
>JBIPOM010000121.1:0-6224 GCA_044379175.1 Flavobacterium sp.
AATTTTAGCATCCCATTCATGGTCAAACTCAATTGTATCTTTTGGATTTTTTAAAATATCTTGATACGGTTTAATAATATAAGGAACCGCAGCATATACAAAACACTCTTTATCAAAATACGCGTTTAGTTTTCCTGGTTGGTATTTTTCTATAAACTCTAAAAACTTCAACAAATAGATAATTTGATGATCACCCCAATAACCAATGTAAGACCAAGGATTATCTGGCTCTATAGTTTCCCAATCAAAACCGTCTTTAGTAACACGATAAGGATTGTATCCATCAAATGTTGAAGCGTTCAAAAACTTGTGAATCATTCCGTCGATAAACTCAGGATAAGCATTGGCTAATGATTCCCAGTTTTGAAAAATATCACGCCAGTTTCCTTCGTAATCTAATATTTTGGAACCATCTATTTCACTTCTAGTATTAATAGAAAATTTGTTCCATGGACGACTTGGATCACCGTGTCTTCTACTAAATTTTAAAGGAAGATATTCTGTACAAAGGCGAACTAAATCGGCATTTTCAGAATTTGAAATTAATTCTTGAAGATATGAATAGTCAAAAGTTTCAGGTAAATCATTTAAAAACTTATTCTCTACTTGAAATAAGGTTTTGTTTGCTTTAGCTATGTAATTTACAAAATCATTTTTCTCAATGGTGTAGTTATTATCAAAAATTCCACCACGCATGATGTTGAATAAAACATTTGAAAAATGACGAGTATCTTTTCGATTATCTGCTGTAAATTGTAATCCGTCAGCCGTTGCATTTAGAGCGATAAGATTATTAGTACCTAAATCTATATCTTGAATTATTTGATTATCTAACGTTTTATCATTGCAAATAGCATCTGCTAATTCAATAACTTGTGCTTGATTTTGATTTACATTAGCAATAATCTTCCAAGATTTAGAAGAATTCTTTGTTAAAAACAAATCGGTTGAAACAAAATAAGCCCCTTTTTCGCCTTTTACATCGGTTTCTTGATTCACTTTTTGAAATTTTCTAAAAGCTGCAAGTTGTAATGATGAAAGCAAATAAGTTGGATTATCAAAACCTAAAGACCAAGCAATATTAGCTTTTAGCGCTTCACTTGGTTCGGCTTTATCTACAATAATGGCACTTAACGCGAAAATCCCGAGTCCACTTTCTGAGTGAAGTTCGTTTCTTTTGTAAGCATCCACTAAATTACTTGTTGTGGCTTGTAAATCACTATTTACACCTTGAGGTAAAATATTTTGAATTCCGTCAAGAAGTGTTATTTTATAGTCATTTTCAGAGTTATTAATTATTTCTGACTTTTTGACAAATCCGAATAAATTACTTGAAATCCACTGGTATCTGAACGTAAGTTGAAAATCATTATGAATTTCTTCAAAAATAATTTTATTACCAAACTCGTTTTTATATAAATTTCGAGTTAAGTTGTAATTATCATTAAATCGTTCAGAAAAAGGTTCCCAAATATATTTTTCATTATTACTTTCAATTTGAAAGATGGTTTTACTTCCAGTAATATCAGCAAATTCCGTTATTTTATCATCTGTGTAATAAGGAAAAAGAGCAAATTCTGCATTTTTTCTACCGGCAGACAATCCTCCATTACTAGAGATAAACATCCAGTGATTTGAGTCACTTACGATACTCATAAAAAAAGGTCGTATTAAATCACAATTAGATATTTTAAAAAACATTTCATTGTTTAATAAAACCGAATCAAAATTTATATTTTTCTTACTATTTTCAAAAATATTAGCATCTGATAAATTATTATTTTGGCTCATAATTACTAGAATTCAATTATATTTTAGGCGTGTTTATATAGGTTATTGTAAAAATATACGTTGGAAAATTGCTGTTTATTGATACACTCTGACATAATCAATTAACATTTCCTGAGGAAATGGAGTTTCACTGTTTGGAGCGCCAGGATAATTTCCACCAACGGCCATATTTAGTATCATGTAAAAAGGTTTGTTAAAAACCCAATCACCTGTAACATCAGCTGGTGTAATTTGATTATAAAGTACATCATCAACATAAAAGTTAATATAATTTTCATCCCATTCTACACCAAAAATATGGAAATCAGTATCGAATCTGCTATTTGGTAACGTGTATGTTTTTGTTATTGCATTTCCAGCAGAATATCCTGGACCGTGGACGGTTCCAAAAATCTTTGTTGGACTACTACCAAGATATTCCATAATATCAATTTCTCCACATTGTGGCCAAATAGCAGTATCAGAATTGGATCCTAACATCCAAAAAGCAGGCCATAATCCTCTTCCTCTAGGCAATTTTATTCTTGCTTCAATTCTTCCATATTTAGTTTCAAATTTTCCTTTAGAAAGAATTCGAGCAGATGTAAACGCTTCTCCCATATATTGTTCTCTTCGAGCTGTAATTTTTAGTACACCATCTTCAACTATAATATTTTCAGGTCGACTAGTATAGTATTGCAACTCATTATTTCCCCATCCATTACTTCCTGTGCCTATATTATAAGACCATAAATTAGGATCAGGTGCACCATCTATATTAAATTCATCACTCATTACTAATTTGTTTTTAGTAACAACTGTTTGCTTATCATCTTTTGTGCAACTATTTAATAAAAAAATAACAGCAGTTGTTATGATAATTTTGTATTTTAATTTATTAAGAATCATCTTTAATTATGTTTTAATTGTGAAAATATATGTTATCTACATACAAAATAGAATTATCCCCACCTTCGAGAATAATTTGAGCTAGATTAGATCTGCTGGCTAAATTAGGCATCGCAGAAAATGGAATTTCAATGGAAATCCAATTTTGTGATACCACAGGAGTAGCAGTTGATGTAGTAAAAGTTGTAGAGTGTCTTGTATCATCTCCTCCACCAAAAACGCCATTTGCACCAAAATCAACTACAAGAACTCTTAGCTGCCTTCCAGGAGTAATAGGTCCAGGAATAAAAGCATCTAAATGAATGTGCGTCATGGAATTAGCATTTACTGTTGGGTTACTGAATTCAATTCCAACAAAATTGAAATTCGTATAATTTAAAACATTATCGCCAAGTACAGAAAAATCATTTGATTCTGTAGTTTGCCAAGGTTGCCAATAACCATTATAATAATTTACTGGTACATTTGTGTATACATCTGAAAATATGGAAATTACATTTGCAGGACTTAATGTTGGTGTAGGCGCATTAATATAACTACCTGTACAATTAATGATTAAACTACCTGTAGCAGGTTGTCCATTAAAAGTAGCTGTAATTACTGCGGTTCCAGCGCTTATAGGGGTTACTACTCCCGAATCATTTACCGTGGCAACTGAAGTGTTTGATGATACAAAATTTAAAAAGGCAGGACTAATTGACACCGTTTGATTGATACCATTAGGCATATTAAAAGTAGTTACTACTCCAGAAACAACAGAGGTTACACCTACAAAAGTAGATCTTGTAATGTTATTTCCATTCATTATTGAAGCTTGTAATGGTAAAATAGTACCTAATTTTTCAAACTTCAATTCGTCTATCCAAAAAGTATATCCAGCACCATTTGTACCTTGCGTTCCAGCTGCATATCTGAACATCCCTTTTTCTTGTAATAATTTCGAGGCATCAGGAATAGGAATAATGTACTTGGTCCAAGCTGTTCCCATACTAATATTCGTAATAGTAGTCATATATTTATTTGGATAAAAATCTTCACCAAATCCAAATTCACCAATAGTAACACCTTGTGAAGCTTTTGCATAAAATGTAAGTGCATCGTATTCTGTTAAATCTCTACCTGGTCCGTCGATTCTAAATATAGCACCGGCATAATTTCCAGCAGGATCATTGGCGTTTGGAACATCTATTCGCATAGATGCGTTACCTTTATAACTTACTTGACTATCAACAGACCATGCCGTTTGTTTGGAACCTCCATATGGAAAGTAAAAATTACTACCCATAGCCACAGGAGCATCAGTAAAGACTTCGGCTGTTTTAGCAAAAGTTGCATTCTTTGCTTCATCTGATAAATCTCTTTCACAGTTTAAATTGATTAGTATAACTACAATCAATAAAAATGAGTTTCTTAAATAATTAATTTTTCTATTTTTCATTTTTTAATTTTTTAAAATTATTTACCAATATTTATATGAATATATGTTCTGATTTCCCATTCCGAACCATTCCCAAAACCTACTGGACTTAGCGTTGGTACAGGAGGATAGGTATTTGCTGGAACAAAAGTTGGAGAATATCTTGGTGAATATTGATCTAATGTTCTCCATATACCTAATATACCAATTCTTGTATCTGGTAAAATAAACCAACTAGGTTTTCCAACAGATGTAGAAATATCTATTTGAGATTGAAGCGGATATGTTAAATTGAAGTCACGATGATAATCAAAAGGTCCCCAATCGTTAAATTTAAGTGAAGAAACCATTTTTACTTTTTTATATATCATTCTAAGGTCTCCTCCCATTCGATTGATAGTCCTTTCCGAATCTCCATTAGCTTGTCCGTTACCAAAATATATATTTGCAATCATTCCTAGATCTGGACTAATTTTAGAAACTAATCTTGTATTTGATTCCCACAAATCTTGCGCTGGTGCAGATCTTGCAAAAGCAAAAGCAGTTCTATTTGATAAAAAACCTATTGCAGCATCCATTGTTGTTGGTAATTTTCTAAAAACAAATCCCGTATTAAAAGCAAATTTTGCATCCTCAACCATATCATTATTCCATTCATACATCCAAGTAGCTGGTGTAGGGTCATAGGTTATTAGAAGTTCACCACCTAAAGTTTCTCTGTTTGCTCTAACAAAAAATGGATCATCTAATACGTTTCTTAATCTTCCAGGAGCATCAACACCATTAGGCATTGCTTCTACTAGTGGTTTCTGCCATAAAACGTTTGGTGCTATTTGTAAGTTAGTATTAATATTGTAAGTAAAACCAGCAAGAAAATTCATTTGATTTCCACTTCCAGAGTCTTTTAATCTCCACCCTGTAAATGTTTGAACATTATCAGCCCCACCTGAAGCAACAAGTCCTTGAATAGCTCCTTGAGTGTATGCGTTAAATTTCCCTTTAGAAAAAGTAATTTTGGCTTTTCCCCCCCAATTATCTTTATTATTTATTTTGTCAACTTTAACAACCTCCCCATCCATCATTTGAAACTCTCTTCCATTTAAAGGCTGACCTCCCCATATACCACCAGCATCGAATCCAAAAGCGCCAACTTTAGTTTTGAAATGTACCGTTGCTCTTCTGGTTTTTGGAACTGGAAATGCTATTGATGAAACTGTCTCTGAAACTTCTGCTTGGTTAATATCTTCATGATATACTACTGTTGCATCGACTTTACCTAACTTTGTTCCGTATTTTAATAAATAAGCTGGATTTGCACCCCACCATAATTGAGGTCCAAAAGCTGCTTTAAAACCTTTTAAGCTTCTTTTACCATCAATTTCAAAACCCAATGTCTCACCATTATAAATATCAAGATTTGGTCCGTAATTTGCTTCAGAATATAAAGCAAAAAAATCACCTTCATACCCCCAATGATAATGACCTGTTCTGTAAAACCCTCTTAAGTCAAAATCTTTTGCATTCCATGTGTAAGAAGCATTATAAATTTGAACTCGATTAAAGTCATTTACCATCATAGGCCCGTCTGGCGTTTCAAATGCTTGGGCTCTTCCACGATTTTCATAAAAAATTTCATTAATAGGATTTTCAGCAACTCTACCTAAAATATTAAAATTCACATTTGCTTTCATATTAGCTGAAGGATTTCCTTCCACTCCAATAAAATAAGATTGCATATGATCAAAACCAAGTTTATTAGGGTAATTCGCAGTATCTGGATCATCAGATTTTGGTGTCGTAATTAAACTACCTCCTGTATTAAAAGTTGTAAATTCAGATCTAAGATTACTTATTTTTAAAATACCTCCATCATTACTTGCAAGTGCAGCTTTATCAGCACGGGCTCTTAAAGAAGCATCCATCAAATTGGCCTCATCAAAAAGTGATTTGAGTTTCTCATTAGAGGCATTTTCTGAAAATGGGTTAAATTTATGAATCTCTTTTAACACATAATATGCTGCTCTGGGAAACAATTGATAAAATCCTTTTTCATTAGTTGGTCCTTTCGCACATATACCAAACCATTCTTCATTCATATTGTTTTCACCTTCAATAAAATCTTTTTGAT
>JBIPOM010000122.1:0-6213 GCA_044379175.1 Flavobacterium sp.
ATCCATATAAGACACTTTTGTAGAATCAATTACCCAACTTAATGGATATTGTTTTCCAGCTTTAAAATCTTCCAAATTGGCTTTTCTTACTTGTTTGATTTTTTCCCAATTCGTATCGGTATAATTAATTGCTGTAACCATAAATTCATACGTTGTTTTTACACGGTCTTTATATGGCTTTAACATATGTGTTTCAGGTACAAATCCTAACGTGTTAAATAGTGTAGTGTAACCTGTGGCATAACGTGGCGTATCGGTAAATTGTTCGTAACCTAAATCAGGTTTTGCACCGTGAATGTTGACATACGGAATTACGTCAATGTTCTTTTTTTGCATATCGTTTACCATTTCTGGATACATTTCATTTTTGAAAAAGTTGCCTAATTTCTCACCTAAACGTTCGTGTTGTGTGGCAATGCAAGTAAATGTGTATTGATAATCGGCGCCATTTGAAACGTGATTGTCTAAAAAAACATCAGGATTAACTGTATGAAATAATTCTTGAAAACTTCTTGAATTTCGTGTATCCGATTTTATAAAATCTCTATTTAAATCGTAATTTCTACCATTTCCTCTAAATCCGTAGGCTTCTGGACCGTTTTGATTGGCTCTTGAAAACGAATTTCTATTTAACATTCCATCAATATTATATACTGGAATAGCAACGAGCATCGTGTTTTTTGGTATTTTTATTTTTGCATTTGCCAAATCTCGCATTAACATCATAGTAGCATCAATTCCGTCAGGTTCTCCAGGATGAATTCCGTTATTGATTAATAAAACGGCTTTGTTTTGATTGAAAGTAAAATCGTTATTCTCAGAAAATATAATTATGTGTAATGGTTTTCCACTATCTGTTAGTCCCATAGTTCGCATTTCAATTTTATCTGATTTGGCGTCTAATAATTGGTAAAAAGAAATACAATCTTCATACGTAGTAGATTGATTT
The DNA here is from genome assembly GCA_044379175.1 of Flavobacterium sp. Lineage (GTDB taxonomy): Bacteria > Bacteroidota > Bacteroidia > Flavobacteriales > Flavobacteriaceae > Flavobacterium. The sequence continues at coordinate 950 of JBIPOM010000122.1, forward strand.
TTATTTCCTTTTTCGTAAGGAGTTAACAAATTATTTTGAGCAGTTACTGATATACAAGTAAAAACAAAGAGTAGAAAATAACGCATAATTGAATATTTGAATTTCAAAAGTAAGAATTATTAATGGCAATTTCAATTTCAATGGCAATTTCAATTTCAATTTCAAAAATCAATGTCAATTTCAATAAATAATTTCAATTTCAAAAATCAATTTAAATACTCTGTATATCGTATAATTGAATATTGACAAATTAAAAACTACCTTTGCGTTATGAATAAAAATTTACATTCCAACAACATACTTTTGAATTTAGGTATCGAAAGTTTAAATAAAATGCAAGTAGCTGCAGAAACATCAATATTAATTGATTCTGATGTGGTGCTACTTTCACCAACGGGTTCAGGTAAAACGTTGGCTTTTTTATTGCCGATTTTTCAACTTTTAGAAGAAGACAACAATAAAGTACAATGTATGATTATTGTGCCTTCACGCGAATTAGGGTTGCAAATTGAACAAGTTTGGAAAAAAATGGCAACTACTTTTAAAGTCAATATTTGTTATGGTGGGCATTCTATTGAAACGGAAATTAAAAATTTAAGCAATCCTCCAGCTGTTTTAATTGGAACTCCTGGAAGATTAGCAGATCATTTAGAACGAGAAACCTATGATCCAAAATATATAAAAACCCTAGTTTTAGATGAATTTGACAAATCATTACAATTAGGGTTTCATGAAGAAATGCGATTCATCATTGGGAAATTAACAAATTTAGAAAAGCGAATTTTAGTTTCGGCAACAGATGGAGTAGAAGTGCCAAAATATACCAGAATTGAAAATCCGAATGTTTTAAATTATATTGATAAGAAAAAAACAGAAACTAATTTAGATTTTAAATTGGTGATTTCTAAAGAGAAAGATAAAGTTAATTCTTTATTTCATTTAATCTGTTCTTTGAAATCTCAAAATGCTATTATTTTCTGTAATCATAGAGAAGCAGTTGAGCGAATAAGTGATTATTTGAATGACAAGGGAATTTTCTCAGTATTTTATCATGGTGGATTAGAACAAGAAGAACGTGAAAGAGCGTTAATTCAATTTAGAAATGGCAGTATTTCGTATTTAATTACAACCGATTTAGGCGCTCGTGGTTTAGATATTCCTGAAATGAAAAACGTAATTCACTATCATTTGCCTTCAAAAGTGGATGAGTTTACGCATAGAAATGGTCGTACTGCACGTATGATGGCATCTGGAACGGCATACATTATTATTCACGAAAGTGAGAAAAAAGTAGATTACATTGATTATGATATGAAAAAAATTGATGTGTCAAATTATAGTGTCATCCCGAAACCACCAGAGTTTAAAACCATTTACATTAGTGGAGGTAAGAAAAATAAATTAAATAAAGTAGATATTTTAGGTTTCTTTTCTCAAAAAGGAAAATTAGAAAAAGGCGATTTAGGTTTAATTGAAGTCAAAGATTTCGTATCGTTTGCTGCAGTTAAATATGCTAAAGTGGCGCCATTACTTCAAAACATCAAGGATGAAAAAATGAAAGGCAAAAAATTTAAAATTGAAGTTGCCCGAAATGTAGTAAAAAATAGTTTAGAATAATAAAAAAACTCCCGAATAAACTATAACGATTATTCAGGAGTTTGGGTTTTGTAACTTTATTTTTAATCGTTCACTAAAACATACTCACCAGACGCTAAAAAAGGTTCTGCTTTTTTGTATTTCATAGTTTCACTTTTTCCACTAATAACGTTTTTAATTGTTACGTTGTCGTTTCTATTGATTTTTGGTTGATCACGAACAATAGTTTCTGTAACTGCTGGGCGTTGTTGTGCTTGATTTCCAGCTTCTCTATTTGCTTGCGCTAAATCATCAGAATCTAAAGTATCTTTTGATTCTGTATAATTGGACTTTTTAGTTACTTGTTTGGCTTCTTGAATGTTATTTGCATTTTGTGAAGGCAATTCTCCTTTAAATAAAAAGGAAATCACATCTTTATTTACTTGCTCAATCATGGCTTTAAATAATTTAAAGGCCTCAAATTTATAAATTAACAAAGGATCTTTTTGTTCGTGTACCGCTAATTGAACTGATTGTTTCATTTCATCCATTTTGCGTAAATGTTTTTTCCATGAATCATCTACAATAGCTAAAGTGATGTTCTTCTCGAAATCTGTAATTAACGATTTTCCTTCTGATTCGTATGCTTTTGTTAAATTCGTAACTACATTTAATGTTTTAATTCCATCTGAAAATGGCACTACAATTCTTTCAAATTGTCCGTTATTGTTTTCGTAAACATCTTTAATTATTGGATACGCTTCTTTAGCATCACGAACCACTTTTTCATCATAATACGCATAAGCGGCTTTGTATGTTTTAGCTACAATTTGTTGTACGTTTAATTTTGCAAATTCAGATTCTGTAACTGGAGCAATAATAGAAAACGTTCGTATTAATTGAAATTCAAAATTCTTAAAATCATTTACAATTTTGTTATTTTCTACAATTACCTCGCAAGTATCATAAATCATGTTTACAATATCTACTTTTAAACGCTCACCTTGTAAGGCATGACGACGACGTTTGTACACCACTTCACGTTGTGAATTCATAACATCATCATATTCTAATAAACGCTTACGAGTTCCAAAGTTATTTTCTTCCACTTTTTTCTGTGCACGTTCGATAGATTTTGTCATCATAGAATGTTGAATCACTTCACCTTCTTTTAATCCCATTCTATCCATCACTTTTGCGACTCTCTCTGAACCGAACAAACGCATTAAGTTATCTTCCAATGAAACATAAAATTGTGAACTTCCTACATCACCTTGTCGACCCGCTCTACCACGTAATTGACGGTCTACACGACGAGAATCGTGTCGTTCTGTTCCTATAATGGCTAAACCACCAGCTGCTTTTACTTCAGGAGATAATTTAATATCGGTTCCACGACCAGCCATATTTGTTGCAATAGTTACCACGCCTGGTTTTCCTGCTTCAGCTACAATTTCAGCCTCACTTTTATGCATTTTTGCATTCAATACATTATGATTGATACCACGCATTTTAAGCATTCTACTTAATAACTCAGAAATTTCTACCGAAGTTGTACCAATTAATACAGGTCTTCCTGCGTTTGAAAGTGCTACTACATCTTCAATAACTGCATTGAATTTTTCACGAACCGAACGATAAATTAAATCTTCTCTGTCAATACGAGACATCGGTTTGTTTGTTGGAATTTCAACAACATCTAATTTGTAGATTTCATTGAATTCACCTTCTTCTGTAATGGCTGTCCCCGTCATACCTGCTAATTTGCTGTACATACGGAAGTAATTTTGTAACGTTACAGTAGCAAAAGTTTGAGTGGCTGCTTCGATTTTTACGTTTTCTTTAGCTTCAATAGCTTGGTGTAACCCATCAGAATAACGTCGACCATCCATTATACGACCTGTCGATTCGTCAACAATCATTACTTTGTTGTCCATTATTACATATTCTGTATCTTTTTCGAAAACAGCATACGCTTTTAATAGTTGCGTTAGCGTATGTATTCTTTCTGATTTTACAGAAAACTCTCTGTATAAATCTTCTTTTAATTCGGCTTCAGCATCTTTATCTAAATTTTGTTTTTCGATAGCTGAAATACCAGTAGAAATATCTGGCAATACGAAGAAATTTTCATCTGTATCTTGCGATAAAAATTTGATACCATTATCTGTTAATTCTACTTGATTGTTTTTTTCTTCGATAACAAAGTATAAAGCCTCATCAACTTTTGGCATTTCTCTGTTATTGTCTTGCATATGAGCATTTTCTGTTTTCTGAAGAATTTGTTTGATTCCTTCTTCAGATAAAAACTTAATTAATGCTTTATTTTTAGGATAAGCACGGTACGTTCTTAGTAATTGAAAACCACCATCTTTAACATTCCCTTCTTTTATTAAACGCTTTGCTTCTGTTAAACAATCTGTTGCAATTCGCTTTTGTAAACTGAAAAGGTTTTCCACTTTTGGTTTTAATTCTAAAAACTCGTGTCTATCTCCATCTTCAACAGGTCCTGAAATGATTAAAGGTGTTCTTGCATCATCAACTAATACAGAATCGACCTCATCTACAATTGCGTAGTTGTGTTTTCTTTGTACTAAATCTTCTGGAGAATTTGCCATATTATCACGAAGATAATCGAAACCAAATTCGTTATTTGTACCATAAGTAATATCGGCATTATATGCTTTTCTTCTAGCTTCAGTATTCGGTTGGTGATTGTCAATACAATCCACAGTTAAACCATGAAATTCGAATAAAGGTGCTTTCCAAGTACTATCACGTTTTGCTAAATAGTCATTTACAGTAACTAAATGTACTCCATTTCCAGTAAGTGCATTTAAATAAAGTGCAAGTGTTGCAACTAGTGTTTTACCTTCTCCGGTTTGCATTTCAGCAATTTTACCTTGATGTAAAACAATACCACCCATTAATTGGACGTCATAATGAATCATGTCCCAAGTAATTGGTTTTCCTGCAGCATCCCATGAATTTGCCCAATTTACTTCTTCACCTACAATTGTAATATAAGGTTTTGTTGCAGAAAGTTCTCTATCTTTTGAAGTAGCAGTAACTGTAATAGTTGTATTTTCTTTAAATCTACGAGCCGTTTCTCTTAGTACAGCAAATGCTTCAGGTAAGATATCATTTAGTGTTTTTTCTGAAATTTCGTAGGCTTCATTTTCTAATTTATCAATTTCACCATAAATAGTTTCTCTGGCATCAACATCTATTGTGTTTTCCGCTTCCGCTTTTAAAGCTTCAATTTTAGCATCTTTTTCAGCACGAGCTTGATTAATTTTATCTTTAAAAAAAGCCGTTTTTGCTCTTAATTCATCGTGTGAAATTGATTTTAAAGCTTCCTGAAATGAATTAATTTTATTCACTATAGGTTGAATGGCTTTAATATCATTAGCAGATTTATCACCTACAAATATTTTTAATATCGAATTTACAATACTCATAATCTATTTTTTATATATAATTTAACCTTACGGTTGTATTCATTTGTAAAGATAACCAAAAAAAAAGCCTCACCGAAGAGACTTTTTATTAGGTTATTTATTTTTTTAATATTCATCCTCGTTCCAAAGATAATCTTCATCTGTAGGATAATCTGGCCAAATTTCTTCCATCGACTCATAAATTTCACCTTCATCCTCTATAGACTGTAAGTTTTCTACCACTTCTAA
>JBIPOM010000123.1:0-6202 GCA_044379175.1 Flavobacterium sp.
AACCAACAAGATTTAACATTAAAAGATAAGATTAATACAGAATTAATTAAAAACATAAAAGCAATTGAAAAAATAGCTTTAGAAGAAAAGTTTTTTAGAAAACCGAAGATAACCTCTTCTGAAATAGCTAAAAAATTAGATATCCCTAAAAGTCATTTAAGTTTTATTTTTAAATATCATTGTAAAATAAGCTTCACAGAATTTAAAAATATTATAAAAATATACGATGCTTTGCAATTAATAGAAAATGACTTTTTAAAACTCAATACACTAGATGCCTTAGCAATAAAGGTAGGGTTTTCTTCTTATAATCCGTTTTTTACTTCATTTAAAGATGTAACTGGAACTACGCCTCAAGCGTATAATAAAGAAATTACAAGAGTGAAAAAGTTGGAATAGGAACCTTTTATAACTTATTGAATTATACAACTAACGATTAATTATTTCTAAAATAGCTTTACTGTTAAATGATTTTAACACTACTTTTCCTTCTTTATTAAGTAAAAAATAACACGGATTTGAATAGGCATTTAAAATTTGCTGGTACATTCTATTTGGATCTAATGATTTTAAATTAATCGCCGTCGTTTCAAGTTGATTTTTTTCAATAAATGGCAACCATTTGTCTTCGTCTTTATCGTTTAATAGGGTAATCCATTCCGTTTTTTTATTTGGGTATTTTTCCTTAATGTTTTCTATAAACTTCTTAATTTCTGGGATTTTGTCTATACAATGTTGGCATGTCGGGCTAAATAAAACAATTAATGTATAATCATTTTTCGAATAAATCTCTTGAATTGATACTTTTGTACTGTCTTTATTTGCAAAAGTCAAATCTGGAAAACCACTATATAAAGGTACTTTTTTATTTGTATCGTATTCGTTAGTGAATTTATTTATGTCTATATCAGAAAATACTTTACAAGTGATGTCTTTGATGTAATTTTCATATAAATGATTGTACGCTATTTCTAAATTATTACTCTCAAAAAAAGTTAAATTTGCCGAAATGTACTTAGTAAATATGTAGTAATTTTGTGATTTACAATCGAGTTCTTTCAATAATTTATCTATATGTTTGATGTAGTTTTCGTTGGTTAAAGGCAAAATAGTCACCAATTTATACAATAATTTATTGATGTTTGGTAAAAAAGCCAATCTATTATCATTAAGCTTTACGGTATGAAAAAACGAATCATATGCTACTTGATGTTCATTTGCTTCTGTAATTTTTGATGATTGGATTTTGTTTTCCGCCCAAAGATAAAGATACAACACCGAATTTGGATATTTTTTCAGAAGTTGATTTCTACTATCCGTTTGTCCTTGTTTTGATAGTAAAATGCTTTTTCTTTGATAATCTAAAAAATCTATATTAAGTGTATTTGATAAAATTTCCCAATTTTGGGTATTGTTTCCTATGGCTTTTAATTGAAGAGAGTTCCCATTATCAATAGCCAATTCAATAAAATTTGAATGTGATTTTAATGCTAATTTATATATAGCGCCAACAATCTTTTTTGATTCTTTAAAAACCACTTTTTGAATGTTGTTTTTGATTTTTACACTATCTATAACGTATACTTTTTTATTAATTCCATATACAAATGAAAGTTGCACCGTTTCATTTACTAAATTTTGGGTTTGAATCATTATTTCATAGCCTTGTTTGGCTATTGATTTTACATTGGTTTTCTTTTGAGAAAAGCAATTTCCAAAATAAAACAAAAATAGTATTATAAAAAGAAAGTCATATGTTTTAAAATTATTATTCATTATTTTCATCAATTACTTTATTAAGGAGCGAATTTGCATTAGGATAACATTTTTTTAATAAATTAAGGGTATTTATATGAGGTCGTTTCTTTTTCATTTTAAGAAGTTGTAAATAAAATTTTACAATATCTTCTTCTTTATATTCTACGTTAGAAATACTCTTTGTTTTTATTGTTTTAAATATGCTTTTCATAATTTAAACTAATTTAAAAAAAATTCCTAAAATCAATCTATAATAATAAACTCTGATCTTCTATTTTCTTGATGTTGCTCTTCAGTACAAGTAATGCCGTCAGCACATAGGTTTATTAATTTAGATTCTCCATAACCTGAAGCTTTTAAGCGCTCTGGTGCGATACATTGATTAATTAACCAATCTCTAGTAGAATCCGCTCTTTTTTGAGATAATTTTTGATTGTATTCCGTTGCATTTCTACTATCAGTATGTGAACGAACATCAATATTCATTTGCGGATATTCTTTCATGATGTCTGCAATTTTTTGTAATTCTACTGCCGCATCATTACGAATTAAATACTTGTTTAAATCAAAATAAATAATTCGTATTCCAAGTATTTTTGCTAAATCAACTTCAGATAATTCCAATACTTTTCCCTTTAATTTAAATACAAGATTGGTATTTTTCCCTATAAAAGTAATTGGCCCTTCGTATGTTTCAAAATTTGGATGCGTAATTGTAACGAAGTAGTTTTTTTCTTGTTCTAAATCTGGCACTTCAAATTTTCCGTCTTTAGAAAGTAGATCTGCTATTAGTTTTTTGTTTTCATCAAAAAGCGCCACTTTAGCTTCAATAGGTTGTTTATTGGTTTCATCTTGAACGATAGCGTGTATTTTAAATATTTTAGGTATTTTTAGTCCCTTAAAACTATAAATATCGTCTTTTCCTTTATTGTCTTCTAAGCGATTTGAAGTGAAAAAACCATCTTGAATTTGGTCTTTATATATCAAACCAAAATCATCAAAAGAAGAATTTATAGGTTGTCCGAATGTTTTGATTTCTTTGTTCTCGCTATCTAAATGTACATAATACATGTCTAATCCTCCAAGTCCTGCTCTGGCATCTGAAGCAAAAATTAACACATTTTCTTGTGTGATAAATGGAAATGTTTCTCTGCCTTCTGTGTTGATGTTCTCTCCTAAATTTTCTGGTGGTCCAAAAGTATCATTTTCCAGTATGGCTATTTTATAAATATCCGACATCCCTTTAGTTCCCGGTCTGTTTGATGTAAAATACAATTTTTTTTCATCTGGAGAAAGCGCAGGGTGCGCACAACTAAAGTTATCACTATTAAATGGTAATTCTATTACATTGGTCCATTTACTACCATCGTGCGTGGCTTTGTAAATTTTAAGTAATACTGTATTTAATGTATCAGTTTTTGCTTTTGTTTTTAATTGATTATTTCGAGTAAAATACATCGTTTTTCCGTCTTTGGTAAACACCGCTGAGGACTCGTTATAAAATTTGTTAATTCTAGCATTAAATCCTTTTGGTCCTTTTATAAGACTGTCCTTATCAAAATCTACAACGTATAAATTAGTAAACGATTCATTAGTCCAAGCGTGCTTGTTTAACAACGATTTTTTAGTTGATTTTGTAGAACTAAAAACTACTGATTTCTCACCAAAAAAAGCAGGTGAAAAATCAAAATATGCCGAATTTATTCCTGCATTTTTTACTTTCGCCATGTTTGTTGCTATGATGCTTTTTGATAAATATTCTTTATTAGCATTATATACTTTAACACGAGAATCGTTTGGATATTTTACTCCCATTTTTTGCATCAAAGTGTCTGCTTTTTGGTAATTTCCTTGGGTTTTTAATGCATTTACGTATTTGTTATAGGTATTTGCCGAAAGTTCATCTGTTACTGTAAATAAAGAATCATACCAAATTTTTGCTGGTGCAAAATCAGCTTTATAATAATAGGCATTTGCTAAGTTTTCAAATAATTCCTTAGATTTATAGCCGTCTTTTACTAACTCCTCATACAATTTAATAGCTTGTGGAAAGGCCAATTCATCATATTTTTTTTGAGCAAGATTCCACTTGCTATCTTGAGCTAATGTAAACTGAGTACTTATTAGTACTACTAGTAAATATATTAATTGCTTTTTCATACGTTGTTTTTTAGAAAAATCTTGGTGAAGCTACTTGTTTCTTTCTGCTAAATTCATATCTCAAAAATAATTCATGTGATCCTGAATTGTAATTTGCTAATTTGGTAACTTCAGAATCATATCCGTAACCTACAAACCAATTTTCATTAACTTGAAAACCTGCTAAGACACTCATTGCAGCATCCCATCTGTAAGCAGTTCCTAAAGTTAGTTTGTCTTGAAATAAAAAGTTTGCTGAAAGATCCAATTGTAAAGGGGCGCCTTCTACAATTTTTGCCAAAAATGCTGGTTTAAATTGAATGTCTGGATAAATGTCATATACTTTTCCTCCAATAATATGGTAATGCATACGCTCATAAGGAACCGAAGTAGCACTATAAACCACCTGTGATTTATCAAAATGTTGCGTTTCTAACATGTTTGGAATTGAAACTCCAAGATATGAGTCGTCAGAATACCAATAAATACCCGCCCCAAAATTAGGCGAAAAACGATTGTCAATATTGTACTTTGCTAACGCATCTACTTGATTGTAAATGTTTAATTTTGAAAAATCTACATTTAATAGATGGGCTGTTGCTCGAAGTCCAAAAGCCAATTTATATCTGTTCGAAGTATTTATAGTGTAAGAGAAATCTGCTGATATTGTACTTTCATTTGAAGGGCCAATAACATCATTCATAAAACTTAATCCAACTCCAACATTTGATTCCCTCAATGGAGAATGAATGGCAAATGTGTTTGTGGTAGGTGCGCCATTTAATCCTACCCATTGGGTTCTATGTAATCCGAAAACACTCATGTTCCCTCTAGACCCTGCGTAGGCAGGATTAATATTCATGGTGTTATACATATAATTGGTATACTGCGCATCTTGCTGCGCATGAAGCAAGGCAATAGCAAAAAAACTAAAAATAATACTTCCTAAAACTTTTTTCATAGTAGTGCTTTATTAAAAGGGGTGAAGTGTTTAATACACCCCTTACTTGTTTTATTTATTAAGATATAAATATCCTACACGTTGTTTCCATTCTCCAGAAGCGTTTTTGTATTTCAATATATACCAATACGTTCCTACTGGTAATTCTGAAACTTGACTTACGGTTACTCTTCCTTCAGAAATGCCACGGAAGAATTTACCATCTTGACCGTATCCATCTATACCATAAACTTTTACACCCCAACGGTTGTAAATCTCTAACTCGTTAACTGGATATCTTTCAATGTTGCGGATTACAAATACGTCATTATCACCATCCCCGTTTGGCGTAACTAAGTTAAAGACTTCTAAATCATCATCCGATGGGGTATGATTATTTACTTCTAAATAATCTGGAATACCATTTCCGTTTGGATCAAAAGGCTCGTTTGGATTTGGTCCAATTTCTTCGCCGTTTGTTAATCCATCACCATCACAATCGCCTTCTAAGAATTCTTGACTTAGAGGTAAAGTTGCATTTGACATAATTGCATCACAACCATCTAATGGATTTGTTCCGTCTATAAACTCTTGACCATTCGTTACACCATCACCATCACAATCTTCATTATTCCAGCTTACTGCTTGAGGCAACGAGATGCTGTTTATCTCAAAATCACATGGGTCATTTGGATCTGTACCATCAACTATTTCTTGATTATCCGTAACACCATCACCATCTGAATCTAGATCAAGATAATTTGGAGTTCCGTCTCCGTCTGTATCATCGTTTCTTGGATCTCCATTGTTATCAACATCTTCATCGATAGTGTCAATTCCATCTCCATCATCATCTATATCGTAAGGGTCAACTGCACCATCATTGTCAGTATCACTTGGGATTACTCCTCCATTTGAATCAACTGGAATTCCATTGTCATCAATTAGACCATCAACTTCTCCGTCATTATTAGCGTCTATGCCACCGGCTTCAATTACGTCCATAACTCCATCATTATCTGAGTCTAAGTCAATATAGTTAGGAATACCATCGCCATCTGTATCACATAATGGAACTGCTGGTATACAAACTGAATTTTCATAACTATCTAAAATACCGTCATTATCTGAGTCTAAATCCAAGTAATCTGGTGTACCATCACCATCCGTGTCGGTTGGTGTACATGGTGTTACGCCTGTACATGATGCGTCTTCAATACTGTCTGGAATACCATCACCGTCTGTATCTGCATCTAAGTAGTTAGGAATACCATCACCGTCTGTATCTGTTGGTGTACATGGAGCTGTGCCCGTACAACCACTATCTTCTGTTGCATCTGGGATACCATCGCCGTCTGAATCTAC
>JBIPOM010000124.1:0-6148 GCA_044379175.1 Flavobacterium sp.
ATAAAAGCCCTAGCCCTGATCGTAGCGGCATCCTTTTTGGGTGCTGGACTTCCTTTTTTAAAGGCCAGTAAACAAAAAATAGAGCAGAGAGCAGGAAAAGCTGCTAAAAAAACTTCAACGCTTTAATTGGAGATATTTTTGTAATTAGGTAAGACGGAATTAGCAAAATCAAGACACATATAAATATGGTGCCTAAATTTAAAAGTGCAATATGCAAGAAATTAATATCAACTGGAGCCGAAGACACGTAATAACTTTCTGGATTGAGTTTAATAATTTCGAACTTCTTTTGAATAAATAACAATACAATTGCTATTCCATTTCCCCATAGCAACCCTCTGGAAATTAAATGAGCTGCATTATATAAAAATATTTTTCGGACAGACCAATTATTGGCGCCGAGAGCTTTTAACATTCCTATTAGCTGTGTACGTTCGAGAATTAAAACCAAAAGTGCTACTACCATATTTATAGTTGCAACGGCAATCATTATGACTAATACAACTAAAATATTGAAGTCGAAAAGTTTTAGCCATTCGAAAATACTGAAATATTTTTCAGAAATAGATACACTATTAAATGTAGGCGGTATGGTTTTATAGATTTCTTGTGCACGTTCCTCTAATTTTGAAAAATCGTCTATAAAAATTTCATAGGCGCCAAACTGATTGGACTGCCACTTATTTATTCGTTGCAGATGCTGTATATTACCTATTATATATGACGAATCGAATTCTTGAAAACCTGAATTATAGATTCCTGCAATTTTAAACTTTCGTATACTTGGTAATTTGCCTTGTGTTTTCATAAAAAAAGTGTGGAATGAATTTCCAACTTTCAATTTTAATCGATTGGCTAAAAACTGAGAAATCAATACTTCATTAATATCGCCGTCTTTATATGTTGGGATTTTTCCTTCTACTAAAAATTCTTCTAGATTTTTCCATTGATACGTTGTATCTACACCTTTAAAAACTACACCCTCCACATCCGTTTTGGTTCTAATTAAAGCACCTTTTGTAATTATGGGCTGTACGTGCGTAATGTATTTATTTTTTTTTAATTGAGAAATTGACAATGTTCTGGAATCGATAGGTTCAGCGGTGACTTGAGACTGATTATCATCGAAATTTGAGACAATAATATGTCCATTGAAAGCAGCTACTTTTTGCCGAATTTTTTGTTGCAATCCTATACCAGTAGCCACAGAAATAACCATCATAAAAATACTTAAGGCAATAGCCAAAATAGCGATTTTTATAATTGGTGAAGAAACACTACTTTTATAACTTTTAGAAACTATAAGTCGTTTCGCAATAAAATATTCTAAATTCAAAATATACTTTTATGAAATTTGAGTTCAAAAATACGTTTTTATTTATTTTAATACTATTATTTTCTTTTGGATGTTCCTCCGTGAAAAAGTCAAAAGTCGAAAGCCAAAAGTCAAAAGCAATAGCAACCGAAACAACAAATCAAAAATTCAAAAACTTAGCCCTGAAAACAGGTGCTGAAAACCATGAAACCTATTTGCCTTTATTAGGAAATAAGAGAATTGGAATTGTTACGAATCCTACCGGAATTGTCAAATACCAATCCATTGATATTATGTATGTACAAGATCCAAGAATTGAACCGCAAACAAAAATAACAAATAAAGAAATTTCTATTGTAGATTTTTTACTTAATAAAAATATTAGTATACAAAAAATATATGCGCCAGAACATGGATTTAGAGGAACCGCTGACGCAGGCGAAGTTATTAAAGATGGTAAAGACATAAAAACCAATTTGCCAATAATTTCGCTATACGGAAATAACAAAAAACCAAAATCTGAGCAATTAGCAGACATTGATATTATGATTTTTGACATTCAAGATGTAGGTGCAAGATTTTATACCTATATATCTACTTTACATTATGTGATGGAAGCTTGTGCTGAAAATAATATTAAACTTATCGTTTTTGATAGACCCAACCCAAATGGCACTATAGTGGATGGACCTGTTTTAGAAATGGAACATAAAAGCTTTGTAGGAATGCACCCTATTCCGGTTTTACACGGTATGACAATTGGTGAATATGCAAAAATGATAAATGGAGAAAAATGGTTAGCAAACGGTGTGACGTGTAATTTAACCGTAATTCCCTGTACCAATTACAAAAGAGATATCCCGTTTAGTATACCAGTAAAACCCTCGCCAAATTTACCGAATGATCAATCGATAAATTTATATGCTAGTTTGTGTTTTTTTGAAGGCACGAATGTAAGCGTGGGAAGAGGTACAGAAAAACAATTTCAAATTTACGGATCGCCATTTTTACTAAAAACTGATTTTTCATTTACTCCTATTCCTAATTTTGGAGCAAAAGAACCTATGCATAAAGATATTTTATGTTATGGAGAAGATTTGACTACAATCAAAAAAGTGAGTCGTTTAGAGTTGAAATGGTTACTAAAAGCGTATGCGAATACTTCCGATAAAACTGTATTTTTTAATGATTTTTTTACGAAATTAGCTGGAACCAAAAAACTACAAGAGCAAATTGTAAATGGCGTTTCTGAAAAAGAAATTAGAAAAAGCTGGGAAGAAGGCTTGAATGTTTTCAAAGAAATTAGAAAGAAATATTTAATTTATTAGTCTTTAAGTTAATAATTATAAAGTCGAAAAGTCATTAAAATTCAATTTTAAGATTTTTGCTACAAAGGCATTTTCACTTTCATCTTCTCAACAATATTAAAAGCTGCTGGACAAATCGCTACATTTAGCAAAGTTAAATCTGTAATTTGATTGAACTTTTTTCTATCGGTATGCGGAAATTCTCTACACGCTTTTGGTCGTACATCGTAAATAAAACATTTATTGTCCGACTCTAAAAAAGTACATGGCACTGATTTTAATACATAATCATTATCTTCATCTACACGTAAAAACTGATTGATAAATTGTTGTGGTTTTTGTTTTAAATGTTTCGAAATTCGTTCGACATCTGCATCTGTAAATAGCGGACCAGTAGTTTTACAACAATTAGCGCATTCTAAACAATCGGTTTTTTTAAATTCGGCATCATGTAAATCTTGCATTACATAATCTAAATTTTTTGGCACCCGTTTTTTTAACTTATCGAAATATTTTTTTGTTTCAATATGTGTATCTTTGGCTAACTTTTGAATTTCGTTTAACGATGGTTTTAACATTTATTAATTTGTTTCAAGTTTCAGGTTTCAAGTTAGTAACTATACATTTGTATGATTAAAAAACATATTAAAACCAATTGAAGACAAAGTTAACAACTTCAAACTAAAAAAACCTGAAACTTTAAACAAAAAAATAATGAAAGACCTTTTCGGAAAAGCCATAATAGATTACCAAACGAATAATTCTCCTGAAGATATAATTACCGAAACGTCTATTTCAGAAGCAGATGAAATGCCTGTTTCTTATTTGTTTAGAAGCTATAATGAAATGCCAGTATTGGAACAAAAGGCGTTACAATTAGCAAAAGGTTGCGTTTTAGATGTAGGATGTGGAGCTGGAAGTCATACTTTAGCATTACAAAACGAAAGAAAATTAGAGGTTGCTGCTATTGATATTTCGGAAAATGCTGTGAGAGCTTGTCAACTTCGTGGCATAGAAAATGTGAAAGTTGCCAATATTTTAGATTTAGATGAAGAAAATAAATTCGATACGATTCTTCTTTTAATGAATGGCACTGGAATCTTTGGAACATTAAAAGAAACTAACAAGTATCTTCAAAAATTAAAATCGCTATTAAATGAAGGCGGACAAATTTTAATAGATTCTTCAGATCTAATTTATATGTACGATCAAGATGAGGATGGCGCCTATTGTATTCCTGCAGAAGGTTATTATGGCGAATTGACTTTTACGGTGCAATATAAAGGAGAAACGGAAGACACTTTTCCTTGGTTGTATTTGGATTACAATACACTTCAAAACGCAGCAATTGCGAATGGTTTACAATGCGAATTACTTTTAGAAGGTGAACATTTTGATTATTTGGCAAAACTTTCAAAATAAATTCCAATAAAAAAATTCCAAATCCCAACTGCGTGTATTTAGGTTGGAATTTGGAATTTCATTTTTTTAAATATTACACTTTTTAAGGTATATTCAAATATTTATGCGTTTGCAAAGAAACTCTCCATTTTGGGTTGTTCATAACATACTCTACAATAAGCGGTGTCATTTCTTCTTTTTTACTCCATTCGGGTTGTAAAAATAAAATGGCGTTTTTATTTGTATTTTCTGCTTGTTCTTCTGCGAAAATAAAATCGTGTTTGTTGTGAATTATAACTTTCAATTCGTTTGCGATGGCATAAGCTGATTCTACTGGTAATTTGTTTTTCTTTGGTGATAAGCAAAACCAATCCCAATTTCCTGTTACCTCGTAAGCTCCAGAAGTTTCAATATGAACATTTAATCCAGCGTTCTTTAGTTGCGTGGTTATTGGATTCATATTCCAAGTTAAAGGTTCTCCTCCAGTTATTACAATTGTTTCAGCATATTTTTTTGCATTCGTAATTATATTTTCTACTGCAGTTGGAGGATGCAAATCCGCATTCCAACTCTCTTTAACATCACACCAATGACATCCCACATCGCAACCGCCCACACGAATAAAGTAGGCTGCCGTTCCGGTGTGAAATCCTTCGCCTTGAATGGTATAAAACTCTTCCATTAATGGAAGCATTTCGCCTTTGTCTACTAATATTTGAGTGTCTTTGTTAAGCATAAATTATTTATTGAGTGCAAAGGTAATTTATTTAGGGTAAAAGGTAAAGGTTAAATGGTAAAAGTTTATTAGTTGGAAATAACTCATAAAAAAACCGATAACTTTCGGTATCGGTTTTTAAAATTTTAATTGTGTTTTTTATTTATTTAATGCTTGTAAAGATTCTTTTACGAAAACATCATTTGGATTAATTTCGGCTGCTTTTTTAAAGTTTTCTATCGCTTTTGCTTTATCAGTAGTAGCGTAATTTGCGCCAATAAATGAATAGGTTTCAAATAAATTTTCTTTAACTGCTGCTTTAGCCATTTCTGTTTCTCCTTTTGCAGTTACTGTTTTCACATATCCTTCATAATCTAAAACAGCTTGTGCATTAGCTTCTGGAGTTCCAATTACTCTGTTTAATTGTCCTTTATAAAAATAAACATCTTGTGTGTTTGGAGATATTCTAATTGCTTCTGCATATGCGTTATTAGCTTTCACAAATTCTGCAGTTAAAGTTGCTTTTTGAGCTTCTGTTTTACTTTCAGCATAAAACAAAATTGAATTACCTAATAAAAAATTATCTCGACTATAACTTTTTGAATTAGTATTTTTAACTGCTAATTCAAATAATTTTGCCGCTTCTAAATACGCTTTTCCAGAATATAATTTAATTCCAATTTCAGTAAATTCCGTATTTAAATTTGGATTTAATTCTGCTGCTTTTGTCAAATCTGATATAGCCTCTGTAAATATAGTTTGATTAGAAATAATTCCTTTATCATCCATCGAAGTGGCTAATTTTGCTTTTGCTAAATACAAATAATCCTTACCATTAATTTTTTTAGAATCCACTTTTGTCATATACTCACTTAGTGAATTAATAGCCCCTTGTGGATTACCATTTTCAGAATAAGCATATCCTAAATATTTAAAGACCTTTGGATTAACTTTATCTAATTTTTGAATTGTCAAGGCCTCCGCTTCTAATTCTTTCCACTTTTTTGATAAGATTAAGAAATCAGCATATTTGATTTTTGCATCAGTTGAAATATCTGTTAAACTCATATATTTTTTATAATCTTCTAAAGCGGCAGCAATTTTTTCTTCGAATAGTGATTTTTTTGCATATGCCCATGCTAAGTTAGTTTCTGCTTTTTCACGAAATGCTGGTCCGTAACTAGAATTTATTGTCAATATATCATTAAATGCTTTTAACGCCTCTGGAAAGGCTTGCGCATTTCTTGTAATAATTGCTAACTGTAAAGGAGCTCTTAATGATGTTTTATCAAATTCACCAGCTGTTCTATAAGCCACATAAGCATCATTAATATTTTTATTTGCAACCAAAGCATCACCCAAAGCGATTTGAGCTAAAGCAGATTTTGGATCGCTTGCTACAGCTAATTT
>JBIPOM010000020.1:0-21544 GCA_044379175.1 Flavobacterium sp.
TCCTGAAGCGGTTGTTTTTATAGGTGTTCCGTGCGGTGCGGCATAATCGGTTCCATTATGTGCTTTCCAAGTAAATTGTACTGGATGAAATCTTCGAGCAGTAAATTTTGAGGTTAATTTAAAAAAAGATAAAGGTGCTTTTAAAAACATACTTTTAGCACCAGAAGCTTTTTCATCATAATATTCAGGATTTTTTTGCTTTTCGTTAAGCTTATAAGGAAAGGCATATATTTTTTTACCTTTGTATTCAAAATATGATGCTTCTACGGCTTCTACTCCTAAATATTCTCCGTTTTTAAAATATTTTTCTTTGATGGTTACGGCAAATTTGTCGCCTTTTTTTAGCTTGAAAAAGTCGATGGAATATTTATAAATTTGAGCCAATTCATTTGCCAAATCTGCGCTTACACCTTTTCTTGATAAGGTTTCCGATAAAGATCCGTCTAATTTTGCAGCAATTGTTCTTCTTTTAATAATGGTAGGGCGTTTTTTTATTTCTACACGAATAGAATCTCTTAAGTCGATCACTAAAAAGCTGGTTTTATCTTGAACATAAACCAGTGCTTTAAGATTTTTCTTGTTTTTTTTGTCAGAAAATGTAAACAAGGCTTTACCTGCTCTAATGTTTTTTATATTGAAAGAATCTTTAATTTTTTCTGTAATATCAAATGTTTTTAAACTATCTGGTAATGTGTATGCTTCTAAAATAGTGCTAAATGTATCCCCAGATTTCAGCGTGTCTTCAACCACAGAAAAATCATTAAAAGTAAATCCGTATTTTTTAATTATCGGAACTTTTTTTTCAATTTTTGCAGTCGTTTTACTATCATTTTTTTTGTTTTGACAGGAGAACGTGAGTAGTAGTATAGCGTATAATATGTATCTCAAACCTTGTTTTTTAGTTATTCTCCCCAGTTTTTTAATTCTTCCTCACTCCATAGTTCAGGAAAAAAAATGCGTTTTTGGTATTTTGGTAACATGTATTTTTTCCAATCACTTCCACCAGTAGCTTCATGATTTCCAGGGACGCTTTCGATATATTTTTTTGCTGCGTTAAAATGCCCCATTACCCAAGTAATATTTACTGTTGTGTCATAATGACGCATGGCTGCAATAAGTTCTGGGTTTTTTTGATCGTTTTCTGGTAATTGTTTAAATTTTTGCCAAAGATTTATGGTGTTGTATTCTTCCATAAATGCTAAAAATTCTTTTTTATATTTTCGTTCAAATTCGCTTAATAAATATGATTTTTCTCCCGTTTGATAATCTTTCCCAGCAGCTTGCCAATATAAATGTTCAAGTGCATGTGTGTAAGGTGTTTCTCGGTCAATAGTCGCTCTGAAACGGAAATCGATTAAATTGATTAAATCTGTTGATGCAAATTCAATTAATCTATATTGGGCACTCTGAAAGCCACTTGCTGGTGTTAAGGTATTTCTGAATTTTAAATATTGTTCGGGTTCCATGCCTTCTTTCATAATGTCAAAAGAAGTGGTTAACATATCAAAATAGCGACTAATTCTGTTTAATCTTTCTGTAAAAAACGAAGTACTTGGTGCAGTATTGTGACACACTTGCTCCATTTCCCAAAGAATCATTTTAAACAATAATTCATTTACTTGGTGGTACATGATAAAAACCATTTCATCGGGTAGGGTTGAACGCTGAATTTGTAAATTCAATAATGCATCCGTTTGTATATAATCCCAATACGTTATTGGTTTTGCCCAAAGTAATCCTTCTAAATGGGTTTCGGTTTTTTGATTTATTTTTCCGAACTTTTCATCTAATTGTTCGATTTTTTTTGAAATAGTATCTTGCAAAATATTTATTATTTAAAATTTATTGGATATTTTAATCCTTTATATTGGTCAATATCGGCCTTAATTGATCCTACTATTAAACTTGCTTTAACTCGAATTGGAATTTTATTATTGTCATCTGATATCCAAACAGTTACGCTTTCTTCTTCTTTGAATACCCGTCCTGCTTGAACAATTGGTTTGAAAACCATACATTTAATTTCTCCAAATTTAGAGTTTATATTTTCTCTACCAACAAATTTTAATTTAAATTTAGTAGTCTCATCATCAAAAAACATATCAATACTTATCGATTCTCCTATAATTAAATTATCAATTTTCGGGTGATTTCTCAAGTAGTAAAAGGAAGAAATTATATCTTGAACGTTTTCTGGAACATTAAATTTTTTTTCGGTTTTATTCTTGTAATCTTTTACCAAAACCGTATTATTATTTTGATTAAAATAACCTTGTTGGTTTTTTGTATACCCTCCTTCATTAATATTTCTAACAAAAACGTACGGTTTATTGGTTTCTTTATTAAAATAGCTTTCATAATTGTCTTCTACTTTAAACATCATTTTAGTCATGCCGCTAGTGTAACCTTTTCCAATTACATGATGCATTTTTTTGCCGTTAAGTTCCGCGTCTTTTACTTCTAACGTGGCATATCCAGCATTTATAAGTCCGTAATGTATTCGTAGTTTAAAGAATTCTCCAACAGCGTAAGAATCTTTTTCTAACGTTTCAAAGCTGTTAGATAGGATAAAAACTGTAAAAAGTAGCATTATTCTTTTCATATTTTGTGTTTTTCATTGAAGAATACAATTATTGTTCCAAAGTTACAAAAAACAAAAAACCCAGTCAAAATAAATGACTGAGTTTTTATGTTTTAACCAACCAAAAACTATAAATTATGAAAACTTATACGCAATATGAGTCTACTACCTCTCAATTGCCCTGCAAAGATATGTTAAGAATTTAAATATTTTTCAATGAAAAACAAAATTTAACACTTTTAACAGAAAAAAACGCAAGAAAAGCGGTTAAAATTTAACAAAACAAAAAATTAACCTGTTTTTTTTATGTATTTGACAATTTTGTATTTAACTAATTGGTTTTTAATGATTTAAATTTGTTGTATTTTAGTCAAAAAAGCAGCACAACAGCTGCTTTTTATTTTTTATAATGTTCCTCTTTTGGCTTGTTCTCTTTCAATGGATTCAAAAAGTGCTTTAAAATTTCCAGCTCCAAAACCTTTTGCGCCCATTCTTTGTATAACTTCGAAGAAAAGCGTTGGTCGATCTTCAATTGGTTTAGTAAAAATTTGTAATAAGTAGCCCTCTTCATCGGCATCAATCATGATACCTAATTTTTGTAGTTCGTTGATGTCTTCTTTAAATTTAGACATGTGATCTTTTAATCTTTCTGGAATGGCATCATAATATGCTTGTGGTGGCGTACTTAAAAATTCGATTCCACGAGAACGCATATCGGCAACTGTTGTAATAATATCATCTGTTGCAACAGCGATATGTTGCACACCTTCACCTTCATAAAAATCTAAATACTCTTCAATTTGAGAACGTTTTTTTCCATTAGCCGGTTCGTTAATTGGAAATTTGATTCTTCCATTTCCGTTACTCATTACTTTTGACATTAATGCCGAATATTCTGTAGTAATTTGTTTGTCGTCAAAAGACAAGAAATTGACAAATCCCATTACATCTTCAAACCATTTTACAGCTTCATTCATTCTGTTCCATCCCGTATTTCCAACCATGTGATCTATAAATTTTAGACCAACTGGTTTTGGGTTGTAATCCGATTTCCATTCTTGATAGCCTGGCATGAAAATTCCGTTGTAATTTTTTCGTTCTACAAATACAAACACTGTTTCTCCGTATGCGCCATAAATTCCAGCACGAACTACTTCGCCATCTTTGTCTTTTTCAATAATTGGCTCAAAATAAGGTTTTGCACCTCGTTTTGTAGTTTCTTCATAAGATTTGCGAGCGTCTTCTACCCAAAGCGCAATAACTTTAACTCCGTCTCCATGTTTTTTAACATGTTCTCCAATTGGTGAATTACTGTTTAAAGCGGTTGTTAATACCAATCGTATTTTATCTTGTTTTAATACATAAGACGCTCTGTCCTTTACACCAGTTTCTAATCCTGCATATGCTAATGATTGAAAACCAAAAGCTGTTTTGTAGAAATGCGCGGCTTGTTTCGCGTTTCCTACATAAAATTCTACATAATCTGTTCCTAATAAAGGCAAGAAATCTTGTGCGCCTTCAAATATTTTTTCTAAGCCGTATTCGACTGATTTTAATTGATCTGACATAATAAGCCCCCTAGCCCCCCGAAGGGGGAATTCCTATTAGGGGTGAATAGGATTTATAGTATTAATTGTTTTATTTTCGTTTTTCAAAAGTCCCTCCTTTGGAGGGATTGGGGAGGCTACTCCACCCAAGATTTGTAATATTGACCATCGTCTATTCCCATTGCGGCTTCCGTAACCATTAATGGACGAAACGTATCAACCATTACTGCTAATTCTTTTGTTTCGGTATGACCAATACTTCTTTCCATAGCTCCTGGCGCAGGTCCGTGAGGGATTCCTTTTGGGTGTAACGTAATATGACCTTGTTCGATATTGTTTCTACTCATAAAATCCCCATCAACATAATACAACACTTCATCAGAATCAATATTGCTGTGATTATAAGGAGCAGGAATTGATTTTGGATGATAATCGTACAATCTCGGTACGAATGAACATACTACAAATGTTGCTGTTTCAAAAGTTTGATGAATTGGTGGCGGTAAATGTACACGACCTGTAATAGGTTCAAAATTATGAATTGAAAATCCGTATGGAAAATTATATCCATCCCAACCAATAACATCAAAAGGATGAGTGGCATAAACTACTTCGTGCATCATGCCTTCTTTTTTAATTTTGATTAAGAAATCGCCTTTTTCATCATAGGTTTCTATTTCTGATGGTAATTTAAAATCTCTTTCGCAAAAAGGCGAATGTTCTAAATGCTGACCCGACTCATTTTTATAACGTTTTGGAGTATAAAAAGGCGTATAAGATTCTACATAAAACAAGCGATTATCCTCTGAATTAAAATCAATTTGATAAATCATACCGCGCGGAATAATTAAATAATCACCATATTCAAAATCTATATTTCCCATCATAGTTCTGAGTTTTCCGGAACCTTTATGTATGAATATCATTTCGTCTGCGTCCGCATTTTTATAAAAATAACTGCGCAATGATTTTTTTGGTGAAGCTAATCCGATAATACAATCTTTATTTACAAGCATGTCTTTTCTGCTTTCTAAAAAATCATCTTCTGGATTTAATTCAAAACCTTTTAATAATAGCGATTTTATGTTTTTTCCGATTGCGATTTTTGGTTCAACAGAATACGATTTAGTAATCTCTTTTACCTGAGTTGGTCTATGAACATGGTATAATAATGAAGAATGTCCATGAAATCCTTCAGTACCAAAAAGTTGTTCGTAATATAATCCCCCGTTTGGTTTTTCAAACTGAGTGTGGCGTTTTTGTGGAAATTCTCCTAATTTATGATATATTGGCATTTCTTTGGGTTTAAAAGTTATAGCTTTAAAAGTTTTAAAAACACTTTTTATTTTAAACAATTGAAGTATTCTCACTCAGGATTTCTCTTGATGAGGAATTTCAAATGGCCTAATAATCCGTTCCAATTTTTCATAACACAAATATCGTAAAAATATATTATAAAAAAAAACGACTTCAATTGAAGTCGTTTTTTAATTGAATTTTATTTATTTAGTTTTGAATTTCGTTTACCGTATATAAAGTAGACTAAAACACCTATAGCTAACCATCCTAAAGATAGTAATTGTGCATCAAGACTTAAATTAATCATTAAATATGTATTAATTAATATACCACAAACTGCAATAACTGGCAAAGCAGGAACTTTAAAAGTGCGCTCTAAACCTGGTTGTTTTACTCTTAAAATCCAAACCGCAATACACACCATAGTGAAGGCAAATAAAGTACCAAAACTTGTCATATCAGCTAATTTATTAATAGGAGTAAAGGCAGCTACAACTGCTATAAATCCTCCTAGAATCATTAAGTTGGTTTTAGGCGTTCCTGATAATGGATTGATTTTTGAAAATACAGAAGGAATTAATCCATCTTTAGACATTCCTAAGAAAATTCTAGATTGTCCCATAATCATTACCATCAATACAGATATCAAACCTACAGTTGCTGCAATTGTAATTATATAACCAGCCCAAGCTTGACCTGCAATATCAAAGGCATATGCAACTGGTGCTTTAATAGCTTCAGGATATTTACCTATTGGATTAAAATCTTGGTAACTCATCATTCCAGTTAATACTAATGACACTAAAATATATAACACAGTACAAACTAATAAAGAAACTATAATTGCAAAAGGCACATCCTTTTTAGGGTTAATAGCTTCCCCAGCTTGTGTTGAAACCGCATCAAAACCTACATAAGCGAAGAAAATTGCTGCCGCTCCAGAAACAATTCCTCCAACACCATATGCTTGATGTGTACCTGCTTTGTCGACAATTTGAGTGACTTCAGGAATAAAAGGAACCCAATTATCTGTATTTATGAAAAAAGCACCAGCGATAATTACAAAAATTACGGCAGAAACTTTTAAAATCACAATAAAATTGTTAGCATTAGCAGCACTTTTAGTACCTTTAATTAAAATAGAAATTACAAAAAGTACAATTAAAAACGCTGGTAAATTCATAGAAAAACCTTCACCAGTATAACTTGCAGGATCAGTAGTTAGCCATTCGGGTAATTTTATCCCAAACATTTTGAGAAGTTTATTAAAATAACCAGACCAAGAAACTGCAACTGTCATTGATCCCATGGCATATTCTAATATTAATCCCCAACCAATAATCCATGCGAAAATTTCTCCAATAGTTCCATATGCATAGGCATACGCAGAACCTTCAACGGGTAAAATGGAAGCGAACTCAGAATAACATAGTGCTGCAAATACACAAGCAATACCTGCAATTATAAATGAAATCGCTAAAGCTGGACCTGCATGATAATAAGCACCTGTGCCCGTAAGTACAAAAATACCCCCACCAATAATAGCTCCAATACCAATAGCTGTTAGGCTCCATTTACCCAAAACTCGTTTTAATTCGCTTTTCTTCATATCAGCTTCAAATGCTGATACTGGTTTAACTCTCCAAATAGACATAAAGTAATAATTTTTAGTTGCTTCAAATATAGGATTTTTTCAATTAAATATCCAAATCAAAAAAATAATTAAAAAATGAAACCTAAATTTACCCAAAAAGCTGAAAACTGAGTTTCCGGAGACCAGGTATATTTTATTTCGATAGGACCTACTAATGTTTCTAGTCCATATCCTAGTCCAAATCCTGTGTAAGAAGGTTTATTGAACCAAGTTTTAGTCGCATTAAAAATAAAATTATTTATAATTGCAGCATTATACGTAAGGTTTATGTGATTGTTTTTATAAAATTCATAATCAATGTTTCCACAAGTTTTAATGTATGAATTTCCACTTAAACTTAAAAAATCATATCCATAAAATGGACTAATATTATTGTTCTCTCTAAAGCCAAAGCCACCAAGAGCAAAGTCAAAATAAGGTAATGTGGAATATCCGATTTTAAAGCCAACTTCATTTTGAAACGTAAATGAAAACTTTTTAATTGGTGAAAAAGCAATCGCCATATCCGTTTTTGAGATTGAAAATTTTGAAAATTGATTGGTATAATCCGAAGAACTGAAAAAATAATTAAAGTTACTTTTTAAATACCAACCTTTTTTTGGAAAGTATTTATTATCAAAAGTATCATGATTAAAAAAACCTATGAAAGACAAGTAATTGCTATTTTCTATGGTTTTGTTTTGTTTATTTAGATTTTCTGAATTTAATGAAAGATTTTGAAATTCAATTCCTCCCCCAATGATATACTTTCTTAAAAATACAGTTTGAAGAAATACTTTTGTATTTATACTTAAATAATCTAAATTTATTTTTTCAAAACTATTGTTTAAATATTTTTGGATTCCAAAGGCTGTGCTTACATTTTTGTTAAATTGATTTAAACTAGAAGTAATTCCAAAACTAAAATAATAACCATTATCAATAAGGTAATTGAAATCATATCTAAAATTATCTCCAAAAATTACATCTAACGAAACAACATCATTTTTTGATATTATTTTTTTTTGAGTAATATTTATTAATGCACCACTTTTATATAATTCATCATAATGCAATGCAAACTTTAACAAGGTATTTATTTTATTTTCACGCAAACTAATAAAAACATCTTTATCATTAAATTGGTATTTTACAGCACTAAAGTTTTGCGTATTGCTTAAACTTTGAATGCCATTTTGAAAATCTTCAAAGCTTACTTTTGTGTTTGGTTTAAATCTTAATTTTCCTAGAACATACGCACGAGTGTAGTTTTTTAGTTCTGTAAATGCAATATTCCCTACAAAAATGGAGTCTTTTTCTGGTTCTAATTTTGGTCTTTTATACGTTTTATTTTCAAATTTTAGTAGTTCTGATAAATAATTTCTTGTGGCTGCCGCACCATTTTCTATAATTTCTTTACCATTTTCAAAAGACAATACGGAAAGCCCATTTATTTCAGGTTTTATATATACATCTGTGAGTTCTTGCTTATTTTTCATTTGAGAAAGCGTATAAAAATTTGAAATTTGACCAAAAATAGTAGTTATCCCCTGCAAATCTTTCCGGTCTTTTAACCCTTCTTGTACGTCTACACCAATAATAAAATCAGCTCCTTGGTCTCTTAAAATTTCTATTGGATAATTATTTGTAACCCCTCCGTCTAAAAGTAATTTGCCTTCAATTTCAATTGGATAAAAAACACTAGGTACAGAACTACTGGCCACTAATGCTTGTGGAAAAATTCCCTTATTTAAAATAATCTCTTCTCCCGTTTCAATATCTGTTGCCATGCAAAAGAACGGGATTGGTAGTTTTTTGAAATCTCTTATATTTCGGACATGATACGTTAATTTTGATAAAAAATTATAATTATAAAATCCTTTAGAAAGTGCATTAGGAGTTTCTAATTTAAAATTTTTAAAAGGCAATGATAAAGCATAAATATCGTCATTTCTTTTATTTAAGAGTAATTTAGATTTTCTTGGGGTATTGTCTTGAATCAAATCTTCAATATTTAATGTTCTGAAAATAGAATCTAATTGTTGACCGGTATATCCTGATGCATATAATCCACCAACTATTGCCCCCATACTAGTTCCGCCAACATAATCTATTTTTATACCTAAAGAATCTATTACTTTAAGTACACCAATATGCGCCAATCCTTTTGCGCCTCCACCAGAAAGGACCAAACCAATTTTAGGTTTTTTTGGAGCTTCTTGTGCGTTAAAATTTAAAGGAAAAAGTAGTATAGCAAAAGTAAAAAGTATAAAACAAGAAAATGTACCACGAAGGTGATATTCTATTTTCTTTATTCTATTTTTTATTTTCTTAATCATAATTCTTTTTTGTAAAAGTCGGAAATTTTTTTTGCTTTTGAAAGTCCAATTACTGAAGAAATTTCAGATTCAGAGGCTTCTTTTAGTCTTTTTACGCTTTTAAAGTGTGAAATTAAGGTTATCATTGTTTTTTCACCAATGCCAGGTATACTTTCTACAGAAGAATTTAATGCTGATTTGCTTCTTTTGTCACGATGATGTGTAATTCCAAAGCGATGTGCTTCGTTTCGTAATTGTTGAATTATTTTTAGCGTTTCCGATTTTTTATCTAAATATAAAGGAATTGGGTCATCGGGATAGAACAATTCTTCTAATCGTTTGGCAATACCAATAATCGCAATTTTTCCTCGTAAACCTAAATCATCTAAACTTTTTAATGCAGAAGATAATTGTCCTTTTCCTCCATCTATAATAATAAGTTGAGGTAAAGATTCTTTTTCGTCTTGCAATCTTTTGTATCTTCTATATACCACTTCTTCCATGGAGGCAAAATCGTTTGGCCCTTCCACGGTTTTGATGTTGAAATGTCTGTAGTCTTTTTTACTCGCTTTTCCATCTTTAAATACCACACAGGCTGATACAGGATTTGTTCCTTGGATATTAGAGTTGTCAAAACATTCAATATGACGGGGTTCTACAGAAAGGCGTAAATCTTTTTGCATTTGCGCCATAATCCGATTTGTATGTCGCTCTGGATCTATAATTTTAATTTGTTTTAACTGATCTAAACGGTAATATTTTGCATTGCGTTCAGATAAGTTTAAAATCTCTTTTTTATCGCCAAGTTTTGGTACAGTTACTCTGATTTTTTCTCCTAAATCAAGTTGAATAGGTACAATAATTTCTGATGAGGTTAAAAAGAAACGCGCTCTAATTTCAACAACAGCTAATTCTAATAATTCCGCATCAGTTTCGTCTAGTTTTTTCTTTAATTCTAAGGTGTGCGATCGAATAATTGCCCCGTGCGAAATCTGTAAAAAATTAACATACGCCATTGTTTCATCGGAAATAATAGAAAAAACATCAATATTGGTAATCTTAGGATTTATTATAGTTGATTTTGCTTGATAGTTCTCTAAAACTTCAATTTTATCTTTAATTTTTTGCGCTTCTTCAAACTTCATTTCGGAGGCTAAAATCTGCATATGGTTTTTAAAATCTTTTAGACTTTCTTTAAAATTTCCTTTTAAAATTTCTCGAATAGCTGTAATTTGTTTTTGATAATTTTCTTGCGTTTCGTATCCTTCACAACCGCCTTTACAATTTCCAATATGGTATTCTAAGCAGACTTTATATTTCTCAGCTCTAATATTTGTAACCGATAAGTCAAAATTACAGGTTCGTAAAGGATATAATTCTCTAATTAATTCTAATAACGTATTTACGGTTTTAAAACTGGTGTAAGGGCCAAAATATTCCGATCCATCTTTTATCATTTTTCGAGTAGAAAATACTCTTGGAAACGCTTCTTTTTTTATGCAAATCCAAGGATACGTTTTGTCATCACGAAGCAGCACATTATATCTTGGCTGTAGTGTTTTAATAAGATTGTTTTCTAACAATAACGCATCGGTTTCTGTAGGAACAACAATGTGTTTTATGGTCACGATTTTTTTTACAAGTACCGAAGTTTTATAATTATCGTGGTTTTTGGTAAAATATGATTGTACGCGTTTTTTTAAATTTTTCGCTTTCCCAACGTACAAAATCTTATTTTCTTTGTCGTAATACTGATACACACCAGGATTTTCAGGTAAGGTTTGTATTTGTAGTTCGAGTGGCGTCATTTGATGTATCCAGTGTTCAGTTTTTAGTATTCAGTAATTTGATTTAAAAAAGCCTTACAAAAATAACAAAAAACAATTGATTTAGCATGAAGTAAATTTTTATTACTTTAGCAAAAAAGTAAAACACGTGATGCAAAAGGAAATTACTATTTTTAACGAAACGATTTTACCAGGAAAAAGCAAGACCATCAATATGCAAATTGGGAAATTGCATACGATGACAGATTTGCATATACCTATCATTGTTGAAAGAAGTAAAAAAGAGGGTCCAGTGGTACTATTTAGTGCAGGTTTGCATGGTGATGAAATTAACGGAACTGAAATAGTTAGAGAAATAATTGTAAAAAAAATTAATAAGCCAAAACGAGGTACAATTATCTGTATTCCCGTTATAAATATTTTTGGTTTTGTCAATCAAACTAGAGAGTTTCCTGATGGTAGAGATTTAAATCGAATTTTCCCAGGAAGCAAAACGGGCTCTTTAGCAAGTCAGTTTGCCTATTATATTTTAAAAGAAATTATACCACATATAGATTATGCAATAGATTTTCATGCGGGCGGTGCCCAAAGATTTAATGCGCCTCAAATACGAATCGTGCCTAATAACCCTGAATTAAAAGTACTTTCGGATGTTTTTGGAGCGCCATTTACATTATATTCCAATAATATTTCGGGTTCGTTTAGAAGCTCTTGTGATAAAATGAATGTAAAAATGTTATTATTTGAAGGAGGAAAATCTGTAGATATTAATAATGCTGTAACTCAAGAAGCTGTAGAAGGCACTAAACGATTTTTAACGCACCTTGGAATGTTAAAAAACAAACACGAAATTTCAAAACCGCACCAAACTATATACATTGAAAAGTCGGATTGGATTCGAGCTAATTTTTCTGGGATGTTTCACGGCTTAAAACAAATTGGAAGTTTTGTAACAAAAGGCGAATTATTGGCTACAATTTCAGATCCTTTCGGAAAGGTGAGTCATAAACTAAAAGCACCACATTCCGGTTATTTAATAAATGTAAATGATGCGCCAATTGTATATCAAGGAGATGCCGTTTTTCATATTTCAACAAAATTAGAAAATGACAAAGAAGGAATTAAGAACCAAGTATAACGCTTTAAGACAAAAATTATCTGAAGCTGCTATTGATGATTTATCTTTACAAATTGCTAATCAAATCATTCATTTAGATATTTGGCAACACAGTTTTTATCATCTTTTTTTACCTATTGAAACCAAAAATGAGGTTAATTCAGAATATATTTTGCAAGTTTTGGCAGGAAAAGATAAAAACATTGTCCTTCCAGTAAGTGATTTTTCAACTCGGGAAATGACCCATTTTCTTTTAACAGATACTACTACAATTAAAAAAAACAAATACAACATTCCTGAGCCAGTTGACGGTTTAGAAGTTCCTGTTTCTAAAATAAATGTGGTTTTTGTTCCTCTTTTAGCTTTTGATAAAATAGGCAATAGAGTAGGTTATGGTAAAGGATTTTATGATCAGTTTTTGTCAAAATGCCAACCAGAAACTATAAAAATTGGCGTATCTTTTTTTGAAGCAGAAGCATTAATTTTAGATACCTTATTTACTGATATTCAGTTAGATTATTGTGTAACACCAACTAAAGTTTACAATTTTTAATATAAATTTAAATAGGAATTCCATATATTTTATTATATTTGAAATTATTACTAAAAAAATAAACTATGTTACAATCTATTCATTCTACTTTAGCTTATGGTGTTTTAGCCGTATTAGTTTTTGCGATTATAAATGCTTTTTTAGGGCTTTCTGCAAAAAGAAATTTTACTTCAAAAGACAGAAGTATCTCATTAATTGCGTTAATTTTTAGTCATATCCAGTTGCTTGTTGGAATTGTTCTTTGGGTAGAATCTCCAATTGGAAAAGCAGCTTTAAGTCAAATGTCAAATTCGGCTATGCGCTTAACGGCTATGGAACATCCTTTAATTAATATCATTGCGATTGTTTTAATTACTATTGGTTGGAGCAAACATAAAAAAGAAGAAAGCAGTAACGGGAAGTTTAAAAAAATTGGTATTTTTTATGCTTTAGGATTACTGTTAATTTTATCAAGAATTCCTTGGACGAATTGGATGGCATAATTAGTGTCAAATCAATAAAAATATAAAGAGAAGTAAGTGAAAATTTACTTCTTTTTTAATCTTATATTATATGAAGATGAAAAAATTTATATACATATTACCGCTTTTAGTAGTGCTTTTTTTTCAGAAGGAAAACATAAAATCAAATTTTTCTCAAGAAAAACCTAAACTAAAAGTTACAGATACAGTAAAGAAAAAAGACAGTATAACAAAACCTGTTGAAAAACTTGAAATGTATCACGAATCAGCACACGCTTCTTATTATGCTAATAAATTTAATGGCAGAAGAACCGCAAGCGGAACCAGATTTAATAATAACGACATGACTTGCGCACACCGAAAACTTCCATTTGGTACAAAATTAAAAGTTACAGGTGTAAAAACTAAAAAAGTAGTATACGTTACAGTTACCGATAGAGGCCCATTTCATAAAAACAGACATATTGATTTATCAAGAGCCGCATTTTGGAAAATTAGACCATCAAATTATGGCGGACATATTGATGTAAATATTGAAATTGTGAAGAAATAAAAAAAGCCTTTTACCAAGTAGTAAAAGGCTTTTTACTTAAATACGCATTATAATATTTTTCATCACCAGTTACTTCTTTTGCCAGCCAATTTGGTTTTTCAAAGTTTTCATTGGCGTCGGAAAGTTCTATTTCAGCAACAATCAATCCTTCGTTTTCACCTTCAAAAATATCCACTTCAAATGTATGATTTCCTTTTTTGATTAAATATCGGGTTTTATCAATTACGCCGATTTCGCATAAATTTAATAAAGCTGCTGCTTCGTATAACTCAATTTCTTTTTCCCATTCAAAACGAGTAGTGCCAGTTGCGTCACTTTTTCCCTTAATGGTAATAAATCCTTTTTGGTCTTTTATTCTAATTCTTACTGTTCGCTCTGGAGCTGAGTTCAAATAGCCTTGAGCAATTTTCTGAGAATGTGAAGCCTCAGCAATAAAATCTAAGGAATGGACTAAAAATTTACGTTCTATTTCTCGCATAATTCTTAAAATATAAAAAATCAAAATTACAATATTTAAATATATAAGGCATATAAGTTTAATCGTTCTTTTTGTTTCAAGTTTCAGGTTAGCTAGGGTTGTCGAAGCCAATGTTACTGAAATTTCTGATAAATTCCAGTTTAAAGAAATATTTTTTTCAGTACTTTGTAAATCAAATGGAAAGTAATCAACGAAAAATAATCCACATTGATATGGATGCCTTTTATGCTTCTGTGGAACAATTGGACAATCCTGAATTAAAAGGAAAACCAATTGCTGTGGGCGGAAACGAAATTCGTGGCGTAGTGAGTGCGGCTAGTTATGAAGCTAGAAAATTTGGTGTTCGAAGTGCCATGAGTGGTGCTCAAGCGGCTAGATTATGTACGGATTTAATTTTTGTAAAACCTAATTTTGAACGATACAAAGAAGTTTCAAAACAAATTAGAAAAATATTTTATGAATATACAGATTTGGTAGAACCACTTTCGTTAGATGAAGCGTATTTAGATGTTACGGAAAATAAAAAAGGAAATCCGAGTGCTACGTTAATTGCAAAAGAAATACGACAAAAAATATTTGAAGTTACTGGTTTAACAGCTTCTGCAGGAATTTCAGTAAATAAATTTGTAGCTAAAATTGCAAGTGATTTTAATAAACCAAACGGTCAAAAAACAGTAAATCCAGAAGAAGTAGAAGCGTTTATTGAAGTATTAGACGTGAAAAAATTCTATGGAATTGGTAAAGTTACTGCAGAAAAGATGTATCAATTAGGTATTTATACTGGAACGGATTTAAAGTCGAAATCATTAGGCTATCTTGAAAAACATTTTGGCAATAGTGGTAATTCGTATTATAATTTGTCACGAGGCATTAGTTTTAGTCAAGTTAAGCCAAATAGAGAATTAAAATCAGTGGGTGCAGAACGCACGTTTAATAAAAATTTGTCTTCTGAAATTTATATGGAAGAACGGTTACTCAATATTGCAGAAGAAATTGAACGTCGTATTAAAAAAAATAAAATAGCTGGAAAAACAATTACATTAAAAATAAAATACTCGGATTTTACACAACAAACTAGGAGCAAAACCTTACAATATTTTATTTCTGATAAAGGCTTGATTTTTGAAACCGCTAAAGAATTATTGTATCAAGAAAAACTCAAAAATTCTGTCCGATTATTAGGTATTTCTTTAAACAATTTAAACACACATCAGAAAAAATTTATAGTATATCAATTGAAGTTTGAGTTTTAGATTATTGATAAATTTCGGTTTGCATTGAAACTCTAACTATATATTCAATTAATTGCCCACTTGACGAAACACCTCTTCCGCCCATGGCCTTTCCATATGTTTCAAACTCATTTCTTTCGGTTGAAAAACGGTCTTCGTTGGCACTAGTATTTGTGGACATGTTTACAATTGAACCCGTTTTTATATTAGCGCTTTTTGCTAATCTTTTCGTAATTTCTATGGCATCTTTTACAGCTAAATCTTGTGCTTGTTTTATGAATTCTTCAGAATTAGTATTGAAATAGACAATAGTTTGGATTTTATTAAATCTCGTTTTCAATAATTCTTCCGTAAAATTTTGCATCTGATTTAAATCTAATAACGTAAAAATTATTTTTTGAGAGGATTCAAAACCAATAAACACTTCTTTATTCAACTTATTATCCCATTTAGTAGCTTTATTTGTAGCAATTAAACTTGTTTTAATTTCTGTCGTATCTTTTACATAGTGTTTTATAATTGTTTTTACTAAAGTTAATGTCTTTTGATTTTCGTTTACGGCTTCACGTAAAGTGGGTTTAATATGATCTAATTCAAGAGTAATGATAGCTGCGTTTGGAAATGCTGTAACTTTTCCTAGACCATTAACGGTTATAGTGTTTTTTTGTTGGGAAAACCCTAAACTTATAATTAAAAATGCAAATGTAGAAAAGTAGTAAAGTGTTTTTTTCATGGTTTTTGAAGGGTTATGATTTTGTGTAATAACGTAGAAATTAAAAATTTAGTATATCAAATAATTAATTTCTTTTAAAGTTAGAAATCGCCTATCTTTGCGGATTATAAACGAAGTAAAATAATTTTAGTTTCAATTTTTAATTGATTTTTGAAATTGTTATTGATTTTTGATATTGACTATGAAACACATTAGAAATTTTTGCATAATTGCCCATATTGATCACGGAAAAAGCACATTAGCCGATAGACTTTTAGGTGCAACTCAAACAGTAACTGCCAGAGAAGAAAAAGCACAACTTTTAGATAATATGGATTTGGAGCGCGAACGTGGTATTACCATTAAAAGTCACGCCATTCAAATGGAATATACGTATCAAGGGCAAGAATATATTTTAAATTTAATTGACACCCCAGGTCACGTAGATTTTTCATATGAAGTATCTCGTAGTATAGCCGCCTGTGAAGGTGCATTGTTAATTGTTGATGCCGCTCAAAGCATTCAGGCTCAAACGATTTCCAATTTGTATTTGGCATTAGAAAATGATTTAGAAATTATTCCTGTTTTAAATAAAGTGGATTTACCTTCTGCCAATCCTGAAGAAGTTTCAGATGACATTATCGATTTATTAGGTTGTAAATTAGAAGATATTATTCATGCCTCTGGTAAAACAGGTTTTGGAGTAGAAAATATTTTAGCCGCTATTATTGAAAAAATTCCACATCCAAAAGGCACTAAAGACGAACCATTACAAGCTTTAATTTTCGACTCGCATTACAATCCTTTTAGAGGAATTGAAGTTATTTTTAGAGTCGTAAATGGAGAAATTAAGAAAGGTCAGAAAATTAAATTTATGGCTACTGGTAATGAGTATTTTGCCGATGAGGTAGGTACTTTAAAATTGAACCAAGTCCCTAAAAATGTAATTTCTACTGGCGATGTTGGCTATTTAATTTCTGGGATTAAAGAAGCTAAAGAAGTTAAAGTTGGAGATACCATCACAGATGCAAAAGAACCAACAACCAATATGATTACAGGTTTTGAAGATGTAAAGCCAATGGTTTTTGCAGGAATTTATCCTGTCGATACTGAAGATTACGAAGATTTACGTTCTTCAATGGAAAAACTACAATTGAACGATGCTTCGTTAGTTTTTTTACCTGAAAGTTCAGCAGCACTTGGTTTTGGTTTTCGATGTGGATTTTTAGGAATGTTACATATGGAAATTATTCAAGAGCGTTTAGAACGCGAATTTGATATGACGGTAATTACTACCGTACCTAACGTTTCCTATTTGGCGTATACTAAAAAAGATCCAGAAGCAGGATTTATTATAAACAACCCTTCTGATTTGCCAGAACCTAGTAAATTAGATAGGGTAGAAGAGCCTTATATAAAAGCTACTATCATTACAAAAGCTGATTTTGTTGGAAATGTAATGAGTTTATGTATTGAAAAAAGAGGTTTAATTACTAATCAAACCTACTTAACTACCGAACGTGTGGAGTTAAATTTCGATATGCCTTTAGCAGAAATTGTATTTGACTTTTACGATCGATTGAAAACCGTTTCTAAAGGATATGCTTCTTTTGACTACCATCCGATTGGAATGAGGACCTCAAAATTAGTTCGTTTAGATGTATTATTAAACGGGACTTCAGTAGATGCTCTTTCAGCACTTATTCATGAAGATAACGCATACAATATTGGTAAAAAAATGTGTGAGAAATTACGCGAATTAATTCCACGTCAGCAATTTGATATTCCAATTCAAGCCGCTATTGGAGCAAAAATCATAGCACGTGAAACCATAAAAGCGCTTCGTAAAGATGTAACGGCAAAATGTTATGGAGGTGATATTTCTCGTAAACGTAAATTATTAGAAAAACAGAAAAAAGGGAAAAAACGAATGCGACAAGTTGGAAATGTAGAAATTCCGCAAGAAGCATTTATGGCCGTTTTAAAATTAAACGATTAAATAGATAAACTAACAAAAAGCATATTAATTTTCAATATGCTTTTTTCTTTTTAAAATATTTCATAAATTTATTCCTAATTCTAAAATTACTATAGTAATATGAACATGAAAAATATTTATTTTTTATTATTAGCATTAAGTTCTGGTGTGTTTTCACAAACAATAACAATTGATAATACTACTAATACTCCAGCTCAACTTGTTGATTTACTACTTTTGAATTCTTGTGTTTCAGTTTCAAATATTTCTATTTCATCAAATCAGTCAGTAGCTTATTTTAATAAAAACGGATCTACTTTTCCTATAAATGAGGGAATCATAATTAGAAATGGTTCCGTCTTAAATACCCAAGGAATTTACACAAATAATGCCTCTTTAAGTTCTCAAATTAATACGAATACAGATGCTTATTTACAGACAATAAGTGACAATAGTGGTCAATCTTCTATTATTACCGACGTTGCTTTTTTAGAGTTTGATTTTCTACCTGTTTCAAATAGTTTTAGTTTCGATTTCTTGTTTGCATCTAATGAATATGGCGAGTATCAATGTGCCTTTAGTGATGTTTTTGCTTTTGTTTTAACAAATTTAAACACTGGAGTTTCTTCTAATTTAGCGGTTATACCGGGGACTAGTATGCCAGTTTCAGTAAAAGACATTCGTAGTAACTTATATAATTCTAATTGTGCATCGGCTAATTCCGCGTTTTTTAGTACTTATAACCCGATAAATATCCCGGCTTCTACATTAAATATGAGAGGCCATACTGTTGTTATGAATGCAACATCGGCAGTGATTCCAAATGTTCCTTATAAACTAAGATTGGTAATTGGGGATTATAATAATTCTGGTTATGATTCAGCTGTTTTTATTTCCGGTGGAAGTTTTACAACATCATTAGATTTAGGTCCAGATCAAACAATTTGTTCTGGAAATCCTATCCAATTAAATACACAATTGGACAATACATATACTTTTCAATGGTTTCAAAACGGGAATCCTGTAGGAGGGAATACCTCATCTTACACAGTTACATCTCCTGGAACATACTCAGTTGAGGTAACAAAAGGATCTTGTTTTTTAACTGATACGGTTGTGATTAATAATTTATCCGTTATTCCGCCTATTAACCTTCAAACATGTAACACGGGCGCAGCAAGTTATACATTTGATTTAACAACAAATAATGAAATTCAATTAGGTATAAATAATACAACCTATGACTTGTTTTATTTTAACTCATTAGCCGATATTTTAGCTAATAATCCAATAACAAATACTACAAATTTTACAATTACTTCTGGACAAACAATTTACATTAAAATTGTAAATACAACTTCAAATTTGTTTTGTGATGCTGTATATTCGTTTGATTTGGTTATAAACCCTGTAGTTAACGCCACTTCACCTTCTAATGTACAGTTATGCCAAACCCCTTCTGCAACAACTTATTTTTTAGCTAATTTAGACAATCAAGTGTTAAATGGATTGACAGGCTATAGTGTTTTATATTTTACCAATCAAGCTGATGCCCTTGCTGGAAACACAGGTGTAATTAGTTTTGTTACAATCCCTAATGGGACTAATACAGTTACAATATGGATTAGAATCCAAAATTCTTCTAACCCATTGTGTTTCGATACAACAAGTGTAAATATTAATGTAAATCCCTTACCGCTTGTAGACGACTTAGCAGATGTTATTCAGTGTAGTAACTATGTATTACCTGCTTTAAATAATGGTAATTATTTTACGGGTCCCGGTGGTACTGGTACGGCATTGTTTGCAGGTGATGTTATAGATGAAAACGCTATGTATTTTATTTATTTTGGTCCGGATATTAACGGTTGTTTCAATGAAACCTCATTTTTAGCTTATTTTGTAGATGAGTATGAACCGTTACTTGATAATTGTAGTTCTTTTACAGTTCCATCAACACCCTATAATATTGGTGCTTTTTATACTGCGCCAGGTGGTCCAACAGGTAGCGGTACTTTAATTCCAACCGGGACTGTTTTTCCAAACAATACATTATCTAGTATAGTGCAACCTATTTATTATTACGCAGAAGTAAATGGTGTATTTTGTAGAGATGAATTATTTAATATCAACATTCATCCACTTCCTTTAGTTGATACCTTACCTGATGTTACTTATTGTAATTCATTTACACTACCTCCGTTAATTAACGGAAATTATTTTTCTGAACCTGGCGGTACTGGAACCCCTTATTTTGCTGGCAATTCTATAAACACCTCACAAACAATATATATTTATAATACAACTTCTTTTATTAGTGCCGATGGAACTCCGGGAGGTTGTGCATTTGAAACAGATTTCCAAATTAATATAATAGATACAAGTTTATTCACAACAGTTACTAGTTGTGCCTCATACATTTTACCAGCTATTACTTTTGGGGGGTATTATACCGCTCCATTAGGAGGAGGTTCGTTAATTGATCCAACAATACCAATTTTAACATCTCAAGTAGTTTATTTTTATGCAAATACTACTTTGTTTCCAAATTGTTCAGATAATTTGAATTACAATATTGTTATAAATCCTTTACCTCTTATAGATTTTATTCCAAGCGGTGTATATTGTGGCGAATTTATTTTACCTGTTTTAACAAATGGTTCATATTACACACTATCAGGTGGACCTACTACCATTGGTCAAATTCCTCTTTTTGCTGGAAATATAATTGATTTATCAGGAATAAGATTAAATCCTGGAACGTATTATGTTTTTAATGGGCCTGATGCAAATGGTTGCTCAAATGAACTATCGTTTACAATCAATTTAAACCCTTTCCCACCAGCAGATGGCGTATTAAACAGATTTGAATGTAACCCATATTCTATTAATCAACCAACTAACGGTACAATTTATACCGCACCGGGTGGACCTGGTGGAGGAGGGACAATAGTGTTGCCAACTACTGTTTTTACAACTACACAAACTTTTTATTTATATAATATTGATCCGGTTACGAATTGTACAGTAAACAGACCTTTTACAGTTACATATAGTGGAATTAATTTACCAAATTATACTAATGTTTCAGTATGTGAATCTCAAAATTACACTTTACCGGCACTAACGCATGTACCGCCCACACCAGAAAATTTTACTATTGGTTATTTTTATGATCAAGCAGGAACATTACCTGTTGCAAATGGATTAGTGTTTAACATACCTAATACGATTACTACAATATGGGTTGTAGCATCAAACGGCGATAGAATAATATGTAATGCGCAAGATAGTT
>JBIPOM010000021.1:0-21452 GCA_044379175.1 Flavobacterium sp.
TGTTTTCTCGTTGTGTTACAAATACATTACCCGATTCTATTACTGTTTGTAATTTTTGTGCAATTGTTTCTTTTCCAGAAAAAATTTTAATAAGTCCCATATTTATATGTTTGGATTTTTGAGGTGCAAATATAGTCTATTTGAATAATTTTAGCCAAAATTGAAAGATTAATAAATTATTGCGTAACATTTTATGATTAATAATTGGTAAAACCAGATTTGGATAGGTTGAACTTCAATAAAAGAAGTTATATTTACAAAACGAATAATGCGAAGTAATTAGAAAATTCAAAAATTATGGCCAAAAGTCAAGACGCGAAAAAAGTTCAAAAAAAAGAACCTTTAAAAACCGCTAAAGAAAAAAAGGAAGAAAAAAGAGATAAAAAAAACAATCCAAAACGAGATTAAGAAAACAAGTCCTGAATTAGAAATAATTGAGGATTTTTTTATTATAAACTTTTAGTACTTTTACAAAAAAATTGAATGAGTTACTCTGAACAAATAAATGCTTTATACGACCACCTAAAAACCAGTTTATCTAATGGGACTTTTGCAAAGTTAACCTTAGGAAAAACCATTGGAAAAACGGAATTAACAAATGTATATTTTCGTACGATTGTAGATAATGATACTTTAAAATTCAATGTAACGTTTAGATATTTATCCGAAGA
This sequence comes from Flavobacterium sp., assembly GCA_044379175.1. Taxonomy (GTDB): domain Bacteria; phylum Bacteroidota; class Bacteroidia; order Flavobacteriales; family Flavobacteriaceae; genus Flavobacterium. The sequence goes on from JBIPOM010000021.1 coordinate 672, forward strand.
AATTATAGAAATAAAACCTATTGAAGATGTAATACTGCTTTTAAATCAATACCTAAACAATCCGTTTTTAACCGTAATTTTATTTACAACAGAAAAAGATATTTTAATAAAACTTAACAAAAAACGAATTGCCACCATTACTGAAATGGACAATACGTTTAAAAACGCAGATCCTGTTTTGTTAGAATACTTGAAAAAATAAACTTTTACAACTCATCAGGGAAAATTTTCCCAGGATTTAAAATATTATTTGGGTCAAAAACAGCTTTTATTCTTTCCATTAGTTCTAAATGACCTTTATTAAAAGCAATATCCATATAGTTTTTTTGTACCAAACCAATGCCGTGTTCTCCAGATAAAGTTCCTTTTAGAGAAACTGTTAATTCAAAAATTTCACGAATTCCTTTTGGTACTTCTATTTTCCAATTGGTATCAGACATAGTGCCTTTGATTATGTTTACGTGTAAATTTCCATCACCAGCGTGTCCATAACACACCGATTGAAATCCGTATTTTGAACCAATTTCCTTAATACCTTTAAGTAATTTTGGTAGTTCATATCTTGGAACAACCGTATCTTCTTCTTTATAAATAGAATTTGCCTTTACAGCTTCAGCTAAGCCTCTTCGCATTTTCCAAAGGGCGTTTTTCTGATCTTCTGTATCCGCAAATAACACTTCATCGATTTCAAATTGTTCTACCACTTCCAATATTTTTTCTGCTTCTTGCATTAAAATTTCTGGGTAATTTCCATCTACTTCAATTAATAAATGGGCTTGATGTTCTGGTTTTACATCAACAGAAATGCCGTCTAAATAGGTAACTGACCAATCTATCGCATCACGCTCCATAAATTCTAAAGCACTCGGAACTATTCCAGCTCTAAATATAGCAGAAACCGCTTCACAAGCTTGTTCAGCCTTATAAAATGGAACCAAAAGCAATACATTATGTGTGTTTTTAGGAATTAGTTTTAAAACAATTTTGGTTACAATCCCTAAAGTACCTTCGCTTCCCACCATTAATTGGGTAAGGTTATACCCTGTTGAATTTTTTAATGTATTAGCACCTGTCCAAATAATAGCACCCGTAGGCAAAACCACTTCTAAATTCAATACATAATCTTTAGTAACACCGTATTTTACAGCACGTGCGCCACCCGCATTTTCGGCAACATTACCTCCAATCCAACAACTTCCCATACTACTTGGATCAACAGGATAAAAAAGATCTTTTTGAGACACTGCTTCTCGTAATACTTGAGTAATTACTGCTGGTTCGGTAGTGACTTGCAAATTATTTTCGTCTATTTCAATAATTTTATTTAATCGCTCTAACGACAAGCCTATTCCACCAAAAATTGATAACGCACCACCGCTTAATCCAGTTCTTGCACCAATTGGTGTAGTTGGAATTTTATATTGATTGGCTACTTTTAGAATTTCAGAAATTTCTTGTGCATTTGAAGGTTTAAGAAGTACTTGTGGTGGAAATGATAAATCTTCCGTTTCGTCGTGACCAAAATGCGATAGTGTTTCAGCATCTGTAAAAATATAATTTTCGCCTACAATAGTGGTTAATTTTTGAAAAGCTTCGGTATTGAAATTCATAATTTTATATTTTATTACTACAAAATTTCGAAAGTATCGAATAGTAAATAGTTTTTTGTTTTTGCAATTAATTTGGCTTCTTTTGAAAACGAATGCCTTAGCCCTGATAGGAGCGGTATCCTTTTTATTTAAGTTTCCTGAGGCACTCGAAGGAAACTTAAATAAAAAGATTTAGCGGATAGCAGGAATGGCTTCATTTAAAAAAAATTATTACTTTTACACAAAGCAATTTTAATTGAGTAAAAATAATAAAATATCTGCACTTTCCGAAAAAGACGGAATAATTAAACCTGAAATAGTAAGTTCTCAGGTAGCAAAGCACATTCAAGCCTTTAGAAAGCAAGAAGTTAGTGCGACTGAGTTGATTGAAAAAATTATTTTAGGCGACAAAATAGCTTTAAGTAGAGCCATTACCTTAATTGAAAGCACCAACCCACTCCATTTTGAGAAAGCCAATGAAGTCATAAATGGTTGCTTGCCTTATGCGAATAATTCAGTTCGAATTGGAATTACAGGTGTACCTGGTGTAGGAAAAAGTACATTTATAGAAGCGTTTGGGAAACACCTAACCAGCATTGGAAAAAAAGTAGCGGTTTTAGCTATTGATCCAAGCAGCACATTAAGTCACGGAAGTATTTTAGGTGACAAAACCCGAATGGAAGAATTAGTAAAAGATGAAGATGCCTTTATTCGACCAAGTGCTTCAGGTGAAAGCTTAGGCGGTGTAGCCAGAAAAACTCGTGAAGCCATAATTTTATGTGAGGCCTGTGGCTTTGATATGATTATTATAGAAACCGTAGGAGTGGGTCAAAGTGAAACTGCCGTGCACAGTATGGTAGATTTCTTTTTGCTATTAAAAATATCGGGCGCTGGCGATGAACTACAAGGTATTAAGCGAGGTATTATGGAAATGGCGGATGCAGTAGTAATAAACAAAGCTGATGGTGACAACATACAAAAGGCAAAAATGGCGCAAATAGAATTCAATAGAGCCTTGCATTTGTTTCCAATTAAAGATTCAGGGTGGCAACCTAAAGTTACCACTTGCAGTTCGTTAACTTCGGTTGGTATTACAGAGGTGTACGCGATTATTTTAGCTTATATTTCTCAAACCACAGTATCTGGTTATTTTAATGCTAACCGAGAAGCACAAAACCAATATTGGATGATGGAAACTATAAATGAACAACTGAAAAATAGCTTTTATCAGCATCCAGAAATAATAAAACAATTGGAAACCGTAAAAAAACAAGTTGTACAACACGAAATAACTCCTTTTGTGGGTGCTAAATATTTATTAGACCTTTTTAAGAAATAACTTCAATAACAAAAACAATAACTTAAAAAAAATCAAAATCAAAATAAAGTAATATGAAAAAAATCATCACCTTCTTAATTATTTTAATTTCAACTTTTTCTTTTTGTCAAGAAAAAGAAACATTTTCTATTGTAAAAACAAGTTCTGGAGAAGTTAAAATTCCAGGAATTTGGGAACAATTAAACACCGCAGAAGATTCTGGACAAACTTATTTAAAAAACAAAGAAGGAATAATAATAGCTGTAGCTCAAAACCCTAAAAATGCTTATTCTTTTTTTAAAAGTACAGCTTCAAATTTTGTAAACGTTAAACTGTTTTACGAATGGGATTCTGACTTCAGAAAAGAAAATAATTTTAAAACTGACAAAATTAAAGAAAACAAACAAGAGGAATATATTATATGGAAATACAATGATGGAAAAGAAGATAATGTGTTTTTGTTTGGTTCTATCAAAAATACATTTTTAAATGTACTCGTATATACTTCTATTTGGAATGAAGCAGAAAAAATACTTTTTTTAGAAAACGTTTATAATACAAACAAACGCTAACATTAATTACATGCAAAATATTGAAACCGTATTACAATTAGAAGACGAAATAGCTATTATTGAAGCTGTTGGAACTCATATTTGGGATAAAAAACAAAAAACAGATTTAAACCACGCCGAAAAAACATTCGTACTGATAGATATCTTTGAAGCTGCGATGAATGAAGGCGGTTTGCATTATTTCTTTAACAATGAAAGTGGCGATTTTGCTACTGAAATTATCCAAGCGTATAAAGAAATTGAAGCGCCTAAAACAGCTACATTACTTACTAAAGCATTTCAATTACTTACAGTAAAATATACTGAAAACACAGCTAAAAGACAAGAAGTTATTGCCAAACTTGATGAAAAAATCATATCAGGTTGGGAAGATTTAGATGAAATTTTCTTTACTGAAGAAGAGGAAGATGTTGTAGCGTTAATTGTTGCTTTTATTCGAAAAAATAAATCGAAATTTCTTAATGAATTGTTGTAACAACATATAATTTCTATCGTCTTACATTTAAATTAAATATGTAAACCTATTGGAAACTATATTAAAAATTAGCAATCTTCATAAAAAATACGGCAAAGTTCATGCGGTAAACAATGTTTCTATTGAAATTAAAAAAGGAAATGTGTATGGGATTTTAGGACCTAATGGTTCTGGAAAATCAACTACTTTGGGCATTGTGTTAAACGTCGTTAACAAAACATCTGGTGATTTTCAATGGTTTGATGGAGCACATACTACACATGAAGCCCTAAAAAAAGTGGGTGCCATTATAGAACGCCCCAACTTTTACCCATACATGTCAGCGGAAGACAATTTGAAATTAGTTTGCAAAATAAAAAACATTCCATTTACTAAAGTCTCCGAAAAACTAGAGTTAGTAGGTCTTTTAGAGAGAAAAGACAGTAAATTTAAAACGTTTTCTTTAGGAATGAAGCAGCGTTTGGCTATTGCCTCTGCCCTATTAAACGATCCAGAAATTTTAATTTTAGATGAACCTACAAATGGTTTAGATCCGCAAGGTATTAGACAAATTAGAGATTTAATCCGAATTATTGCCAATCAGGGAACTACAATTCTGTTAGCGTCTCACTTATTAGACGAAGTAGAAAAAGTATGCTCACACGTAATTGTAATAAGAAATGGGGTTACTTTATACCAAGGAAAAGTAGACGGAATTACAGCAAATGAAGGCTTTTTTGAGTTAGAATCAGATAATTTAGCCCTATTAAAAACCAAGTTACAATCGTTTCCACAAATTGAAAAAATAGAAGAAGAGGATTCAAAAGTATTGGTGTATTTAAATGCTAATTTAGAAGCATCCGAATTAAATTCGCACTTATTTAAACAAAATATCACGCTTACACATTTAGTGAAAAGAAAACACAGTTTAGAAGAGCAATTTTTAGAATTAACAAAACAGAAGTAAAATTCCAAAACTCAAATTCCAAATTCCAAATTCCAAATTCCAAAACCTTATACCTTAAACCGTAAACCCTATACCCAAAAAAATGAAAAGATTACTTTCTATAGAATTACAAAAAATTTGGCAAAACAAAGCCAGTAGAATATTAACCATAGTCTATTTTTTATCGCTTTCCTTATTAGCTACGGTAGCATTAATTGAATTTGATTTTGGTGTATTTAAATTTGAAGCCGCTAAAAGTGGATTTTTTAACTTTCCTTATATTTGGCACTTTACCTCGTATATTGCGTCATGGTTAAAGCTGTTTTTAGCCGTTATAATTGTTTCTATGATTGCTAATGAATACAGTTATGGCACATTAAAACAAAACTTAATCGACGGAATGTCTAAAAAAGAATTTCTTTTATCAAAAGTATATACCATATTATTATTCTCATTAGTTTCTACCACTTTAGTATTCCTAATTAGTTTAATTTTAGGTTTAAAATATTCTTCTTTTACAGAAATAGGCATTATTTTTTCGGATTTAGAATATTTGTTTGCTTACTTTTTAAAACACGTTGCGTTTTTCTCTTTCTGTTTATTTCTTGCACTACTTATAAAACGATCTGCTTTTACATTAGGATTTATTTTTATTTGGTTTTTAGGCGAAAATATTGGTCACGCCATTTTAAAATATGAAATTTTAGGGTATACACACTTAGATAAAGATACTATTGTGATTGATTGGGTCAAAGATGTTTTACCTTTAGAATCTATGTCTAACTTAATAGTTGAGCCTTTTTCTAAATTGAATTTTGTAAAATCGGTAACAACTACTGTAGGCGCCACTATTGAAAAAAATTATGATGTAATGCCTATTCACGTTGCCATAGTATTATTTTGGACCTGTTTATTCTTATTTTTATCTTTTTACATCCTTAAAAAACGAGATTTATAGTATCTTTGCTGATGCTATGAAAAAAATAATATTTATATTTTTTGGCGTTTTATTTAACGTTGGCGTTTCGCAAAACATAACTGTAAATCAAACCTATTCAGCACAACAATTAATTGAAAACATTTTAGTTAATAGTGGTTGTGTTTCTGTAAGTAACTTTTCTGCAACTGGTGGAAATTTTGGTGCTGGAGAGTTGAGTTTTGGGTATTTTAACGCTAATGGTTCTGTATTTCCTTTTCAAGAAGGTATTGTTTTAAGTACTGGAAAATTAAACTCAGTTGTAGGACCTAACACAAATTTTTCTGATTCAGGTATTGGGATGAATTGGAATGGAGACTCCGATTTAAATACTGCGTTAAGTCTGTCTAATACGTTTAATGCTACTGTTTTAGAATTCGATTTTATACCCAATGCGAATACAATTAGCTTTGATTATATTTTTGCATCCGAACAATATCTATTAAATCCAACTGCAAATCAGTGTAATTTTACAGATGGTTTTGCTTTTTTACTTAAAGAAGCTACAGCTTCCACTTATCAAAACTTAGCATTAATTCCAAACACAACTATACCTGTTCGGGTAAATACTGTTCGAGGAAGCGGAACTATTTGTCCTGCTGCGAATGAAGCGTATTTTGATGCGTTTAATACGGGTAACTATCCTACAACTTATGATGGTCAAACCAAAATTTTAACTGCACAAGCAACAGTAATACCTGGAACCTTATATCATATAAAATTAGTAATTGCAGATGAAGGAAATGCCCGATTTGATTCTGGGATTTTCTTAAAAGCCGGAAGTTTTGTATCGGAAATAAATTTAGGACCAAATAGATTACTTGCAACTGGAACTTCTTTATGCCCTAACGAAACATTGACCTTAAACGCTACACAAGCTGGCGCTACTAATTACCAATGGTATAAAAATGGAAATCCCGTTGGAACAAATAGTGCTACTTATGACGTAACTTCAACAGGAATTTATACTGTAGAAATAAATGTTAATAGTACTTGCGTTATTACAGGTTCAATTGAAATTGAATATGCCCCAAATATAACAAATGCTACGACAACTTTTTCAGCTTGTGATACGAATTCGTTTGGTTTTGCTACCTTTGATTTAAACGCTATTAAAGCCCAAATTTTTAATAACTTGCCAAGTAATTATAGTGTAGCCTTGTTTGAATCACCCACAGGAACAACAGCTTTATCCGCAAACTTTACAAATACAACACCAAATCAACAAATTATATATGCAAGAATAGTTTCGCTTGAAAATTGCTATTCTAATATTCCAATTACACTAAACGTAATTTCATCTGGTGGTATTTTGACAACCGAAATAATAAATATTTGCAATAATACACTAACATCAATAAGTGCACCGAGTGGTTTTTCTAATTATAGTTGGAATACTTTACCTATTCAGAATTCGCAATCCATATCCATTTCAAACACAGGGAATTATATCGTTACACTAACAGGTGCCAATGGCTGTACAAATACACAAACATTCAGTGTAATTAATTCTGAAATTGCTACAATCACGAATATTGAAGTAAATGATTTTGAAGAAAATTTAACTGCTTTAATATCAATTAATGGAATTGGAAATTACACCTATTCTATTGACGGCGTAAATTTTCAAAACATACCCATTTTTAACTTGCCTGAAGCTGGAGAATACCATATTTATGTTAAAGAAGAGCATTGCGGAACGGTTTCTGATACCTTTTTTGCAATTTCCTATCCAAAATTTTTCACCCCTAATGGAGATTCATTTAACGATGTATGGCAAATTAAAAATTTAGATAAAAAAGGATTAGAAAACAGTAAAATTTATATTTTTGATAGATTTGGAAAACTTATAAAGGAGTTAAATAAAATCAAATCCAGTTGGGACGGCACTTTCGATAATCAAAAGCTTCCCTCAACAGATTATTGGTTTATTATAGAAGTTTCAAACGGCAAAAAAATAAAAGGACATTTTAGTTTAAAACGATGATAAAAAACATATTTTTAGTACTCCTTGGTGGCGGAATTGGAAGCGTAGCCAGATATTTACTAAGTTATTTTCTAACGAAAAATAACGCAACACAGTTTCCTTGGGCAACTTTCATTGCAAATGGCTTAGGGTGCTTGCTTTTTGGATTGCTTTTTGGATATATTCAGAAAAATAATTTGCAAAATGAAACGTTGAAGCTTTTACTAATAACCGGATTTTGTGGCGGATTTACTACTTTTTCAACATTTAGTTTAGAAAACATACAATTCATTCAAAATCAAAATTATAACTTTGCCATACTATATACGATAACTTCCCTAGCAGTGGGCTTTTTGGGTATAATAATAGGTTTTAAACTATTCAATTAATGACACATTTAAACGAAACTCAAATAAAAGAATTGCAACAACTTTTAGCAACTCCAAAAAAAATTGCTATTATTCCACATAGAAATGTGGATGGAGATGCTATGGGTTCTACTCTTGGGTTATATCATATTTTAAAACAATTAAATCATCAAATTACAGTTGTTGTACCAAATGAAATTCCAGATTATTTGCAATGGATTCCAAGTACAAATGACGCAACACTAATTTTTGAAGGCGCACATGCTAATAAAGCAACTTCTATTTTAAAGGAGGCTGAACTTATTTTTACTTTAGATTTCAATGCATTTCATCGTACAGGTGAGCAAATGGAAACTGTTTTAAAAACACTTTCTGCAACATTTGTTATGATTGACCATCACGAAAAACCTGATAACTATGCAAAGTATATATTTTCAGATATCGAATTTAGTTCTACTTGCCAAATGGTGTATGAATTCATCCAAAAATTAGAACTTGGCGACTACATAAATTTAGATGCAGCCACGTGTTTATATACCGGAATTGCAACTGATTCTGGTGGATTTCGTTTTCCAAGAACCACTGGAAATTTACACCGAATTGTAGCGAATTTAATTGATATAGGTGTGAATAATTCGCAAATTCATGTAAATTTATATGACAATGGCGATTATAATAAACTTCAAATTTTAGGAAAAGCACTTTCTAACATGAAAGTGTTACCCAAATATAAAACGAGTTATATTGCACTTTCACAACAAGAACAAAACGAATTACACGTAAAAAAAGGCGATACCGAAGGTATTGTAAATTATGGATTAACCATCAAGGATATCGATTTCACGGCTTTTTTCACTGAAGTTTCAGAAGAAAAAATAGTAAAAATTTCATTCCGTTCACAAGGTGATTTTGATGTAAACCTCTTTGCCAGAAATCATTTTAATGGTGGCGGACACAAAAATGCCGCTGGTGGAAAATCTTTTGATAGTTTAGAAGATACAATAACTAAATTTATTGCTATTTTAGCAATCGAAAAAAAATAAATTACAAAATGAAGATATTCAAAAATATTTTACTTGTTGGCGTCACCATTTTCATTACCTCGTGTTCTGAAAAACAAGCGCGTAAGCCGATTTCTAGGAATTCTGGAACCTTTATGAAAGAATCCATCGACAGAAATAAAAAGTTGAATGAACAAGAGAAAATAGCTATTTCAAAAATCATAAAAAGTGACACAACTTATATCTATAATCGTTCAGAAAAAGGATTTTGGTATGCTTATGAAACAAAAAGTTTAGAAAATATAACGCCAGTTAGAGGTGATATTGTAAATTTTGACTACGAGATTACTGATTTATATGGCAATAGTATTTATTCTGCTGAAGAATTAAAAACCCAAACCTATCATGTAGACAAAGAAAATATTATGAGTGGATTAAGAAATGGTATCAAACTTATGCATAAAGGTGACAAAGTAAAATTTATATTTCCTTCACAATCTGCATATGGATATCACGGTGACGATAAGAAAATTGGAACAAATCAACCTATTATTTGCTATGTAACTTTAAATGAAATAAAAACGGAAACTCCTGAATAACTATATAATGAAAAAAATTTTAATCACTTTATTTTTTCTAAGCACTCTTTTAAATTCTTGTACAAACAAAGTTGAAAATAGTGACTTATCCGATGGATTATATGCCGAAATTGAAACATCAAAAGGCAATATTACTATAAAATTAGAATTCGAAAAAGCACCTTTTACCGTAGCAAACTTTGTTACATTAGCTGAAGGAAAAAACAATTATGTCAACTCAAAATATAAAGGCATTCACTTCTACGACGGATTAACTTTTCACAGAGTAGAATCAAATCCTCCGATGATTCAAGGTGGTGATCCGTTAGGTTCTGGACAAGGCGGACCGGGTTACAAATTTAAAGATGAATTTCATCCAGAATTAAATCACGGAAAAGCTGGAATTTTATCAATGGCAAATTCAGGACCTAATACAAATGGTTCTCAATTTTTCATAACTACAGATCAAACACCTTATTTAGACAGAAAACACAGTGTTTTTGGCGAAGTAGTAGAAGGATTAGATATTGTAAGTACAATTGTGGTTGGAGACAAAATAAATACTGTTAAAATTATCAGAATTGGTGATGCTGCCAAAAAATTCGATGCGGTTAGAGTATTTAAAGACTATTTTGAAAAACAAGCCGAATTGCAAAAAGTTATAGAGCAAATAAAAAATAAAAAAACAACTGAAATAGAGATCATAAAAACAACAGGAACAAAAACCAAATCAGGATTAATATACAAAATTATTTCCTCTGGAAAAGGTAAGAAACCATTATATAGTCAAGAAGTTTTTGTACATTATGCTGGATATTTTATAGACGGAAGCTTATTTGATACAAGTTATAGTAACGTTGCTGAAGAAAATGGCGTATTAGACTTAGCTAGAAAAGAAGCAAATGGATACGCACCATTCCCATTTACATATGGCAGTAAAACCGGCTTAATTCCAGGATTTATTGAAGGATTAGAAAACATGAAATTTGGAGATAAAATGGCCTTATTAATTCCTGGTCATTTAGGTTACGGCGAACAAGGCTATGGTGCAATTCCACCAAATGCTACGCTTTTATTTGAAGTAGAACTATTAGAAAAACAATAAATTATTTAAAAATGAAAAAGTTAGTATTACTATTGTGTGCATTAACAGCCACTATTTCTTCAGGACAACCTAAAAATGTGAAACCAAAACCAGTAGTTTTGGAAGGTATATTTGCAGAAATTTATACCAACAAAGGTAAAATTGCTTTGCAATTAGAATATGTTAAAACACCTATTACTGTTGCCAATTTTATAACGTTAGCAGAAGGTAAAAATGAATTTGTAACCAACGATAGAAAAGGAAAACCCTATTATGATGGTTTAAAATTCCATAGAGTTATTGCCAACTTTATGATTCAAGGTGGTTGTCCATTAGGAACTGGAGCGGGAGATCCTGGATATAAGTTTAAAGACGAATTTGATCCTAGCTTAAAACATGACAAACCTGGAATTTTTTCTATGGCAAATTCAGGTCCTGGAACTAACGGATCTCAATTCTTCATTACACATAAGGATACTCCTTGGTTAGATAACAAGCACAGTATTTTCGGACATGTAATAGAGGGGCAAAAAGTAGTAGATGCAATTGCTCAAGATGACATAATTGAAAAAGTAATTATTGTTAGAAAAGGAAAACTAGCCAAAAATTTTAATGCAGAAAAAATCTTTTCTGAATACATGAAAATGAAACCTGAATTAGATAAAAAAGCCGCTGAAGAAGCTAAAATAAAAGCAGAAGCAGCAGCAAAAATAGAAGCGGAAAGAAAACAAAAAGAAGCAGAGGCAAAAGTTATTGCCGATAAGGAAATGAAAGAAAAATATGGTCTTATTATGGCTGCAAAAGTAGCTGAAATGGATGCTTTAAAAGCCAAAGCAATCACAACACCTAGTGGGTTAAAATATAGTATCTTGGAAAAAGGTTCAGGCGTAAAACCAACTGATGGTAAAGATATATATGTACATTATGCAGGCTATTTAGAAGATGGTTCACTATTTGATAGCAGTTATGAAAAAGTAAATAAAATGTATGGCAAATTTGATCAAAACAGAGCTATACAGAACGGTTACCAACCATTTCCTTTTAAATATGGAAGCAAGAGCGGATTAATCCCAGGATTTTTAGAAGGCATCAACAATATGAACTTTAATGACAAAGCAATTTTCTTTATTCCTGCTAATTTAGGTTATGGCGAAAGAGGTGCAGGAAATGTAATCCCACCAAACAGTAATATCATTTTTGAAGTAGAAATTTTAGAAAGTTTACCAACTACTAAACAATAAATTAAGTAATATTAATTTCAAAATCTCATCTTGAGTTATCAAGGTGAGATTTTTTATTTGCACTAATTATTACATTTACAAGAGGTTTTACTTACTTTTGTAATTAAATTAATTAAATGGCACGGATTTTATCCATTGACTACGGACTAAAACGAACTGGAATTGCAGTTACAGACGACTTTCAAATTATTGCAAGCGGACTTACCACTATCCCGTCTAAAGATATAATTGTTTTTTTAAAAACGTTTTTTTCGAAAGAAAATGTGGAAACTGTAATCATCGGAGAACCAAAACAGATGAACGGCTTACCAAGTGAAAGTACGGAAATTATAGAAAAATTCATTTCGGAATTTCATACCGAATTTCCAAATATGAAAATGGAACGTGTTGATGAACGTTTTACTTCAAAAATGGCTTTTCAAACTATGATCGATAGCGGTTTAAAGAAAAAACAACGTCAAAACAAAGGATTAATTGACGAAATTGCCGCAACAATACTATTGCAAGATTATTTGAATTACAAAAAATAAAGCGTAAATTTGAAGTTAAGATTTAAGAGATTAGATTTACGAAACTTGAAACTTGAAACTTGAAACCTGAAACCTGAAACCTGAAACCTGAAACTTGAAACCTGAAACAAAAAAAACAAAACAATGAATTTAGAAAGTCCAAAAACAAACGTAGAAAAATCAGCTGAATATATTTTTAATGCCTTATCAGATATTAAAAATTTCGAAAAATTAATGCCTGAAAATATTGCAAAATTTGAAGTTATTGATGAAAATTGCTTTGAATTTGGTTTAAAAGGTATGCCAGAAATTAAATTGGTAAAAAAAGCAAGCACGCCAAATTCAGAAATTATCTTAGGAGCTGCTTCTAGTAAATTACCGTTTACTTTAACTGCAAAAATAGATGCCATTTCAGAAAACGCTACAGATATACAATTATTCTTTGAAGGTGAATTTAATGCGATGATGGCGATGATGGTAAAAGGACCTATTACGAAGTTTATAGAAACATTGGCTAGTAATTTGAATAAGTTGTAATATACGAATTTAGATTTATAAATCTAATTAAGTTCAATTTTATCAATTACTAACTTAAAAGACTCATTTTTTTTATTGCCAATTAAGAACACTAATTCTTCAAAAGAGTTACTACTATAATTGGGTAAATCTAAATTTTGACCTCGAAAAGAAGGGTATAAATCTTTCATATTAATACTAATTTCTTGCCAATCACCATTAGTTTTGAATGTGGTGATATAAGAATAATATTTTGATATTTTATCTTTAATTCTAATTTGATAGTCTTTACCATCACCCTTTAGCTTTATAAAAATTTTACTGTCTATGGTAGTATTAATTTTGTCAAATTGATACCTTACAGACGAAAATCCTCCATAATTTTCAGTAGAAACTGTACCTGAAAATACGCCATTTCCATCTTTATCAATAGAAAACTGACCATTGGAACGACCGCCCATAACTACATCATCAACTATTATCCAATCGGAAATTTTTGAGCTTTTAGAAAAATCATAAATTGAAATTGTATTCATAATAAAGCAAAAGAAAAGTAATAAAAATAACTTCATAACACATATAATTTATAGGAATTATTTGTAAACTTACAATTTAAATTCCCAATTACGTTCTTTTACATAAAATAACTGTCCATTTTTAATTTCTAAAGGACAATCGAAATTATTGGTATACAAACCACCGGTTCCCAATCCTTGTGGCATTTTATTATTTAATGTGTACGTAAATTGTGCAATCGCATTTAATCCCACATTACTTTCTAAAGCCGAAGTAATCCACCAACCAATATTTCGTTTTTCAGCTAATTCTATCCATTCTAAGCTACCTTTTATTCCGCCAATAAAACTTGGCTTCAAAATAATATATTGTGGCTGTATGGTGTCTAAAAGCTTTGCTTTATCTTCATAAGTATAAACACCAATCAACTCTTCGTCTAACGCTATTGGAATTGGTGTGGTTTTGCATAGCTCTGACATCTTGTCAGTATTGTTTTTTTGAATAGGTTGCTCTATGCTATGTAATTCAAATTCAGATAATTGATGTAATTTTATTAAAGCTTCATTTGAACTAAAAGCACCGTTAGCATCTACACGTATTTCAATGGTTTTTACATTAAAATTTTGACGAATAAATCGCAATAATCCCAATTCTTTTTCAAAATCTATAGCACCAATTTTTACCTTTATACAAGTAAAACCTGCTGCTAATTTTTCTTCAATTTGTTGTTTCATAAACGCTTCCTCACCCATCCAAACCAATCCATTAATTAAAATTGAATCTTTAGATTTGGTAAAATCTGAAGGAAATAGTTCAAATGGAGAAACGGCTTGTAAAGATAAAAATGCCATTTCTACACCAAATTGTATGGAAGGAAATTCTAATAATGCATCCCATAATTTATCCTTTCCCAAATGAATATTGTCACACATCCATTGCAATTTTTCTTCATAATCTGGTCGATCATCAATAGACAATCCTCGCAATAAACCGCACTCACCTATTCCAATTTTACCATTTTCTTCTAATAGTAAAAACCAGGTCTCTTTTTCCATCAATACACCACGCGAGGTACCACTTGGACGTTTAAAGTTTAGGATGTATTTTTTATAGGTAGCGTGCATTTAAAATTCCAAATTAAAAAATTCCAAATTCCAAATTTAATAAAAACGCTTTGGGATTGGGAATTTTGTTATTGACTTTATTCAATTATTCTTAGTATTTTTTTAAAATTATCTATTGGAAAGCCTTTCCTTTCAAACTCGGAAAAATCAGACTTCGTTTGATTTTTCCAACTTATATTTGAAGTAATATTTTGCATTTTGTATTGATTATGTAGGTCTTTTGCTTCCGAAATTCGGTCTGTAAATAAATACACGTAAGACAAATTCAATTTATGCGTTAAATCCGTTTTGTCTAACAAGATTGCTTTTTCTAGGTTTAACTCTGCCTTTTCAAATTGCTTAGACGACAAGTAAAAACTTCCTAATAAACCGTAATCAATATGTTTGGCAGCATTTTTAAATATAATTTCATTTTGAATTTTTGAAATGGCTGCATCCGTTTTCAAATTTTTATTTAACTGAATAGCATCTACTCTTACCAAATCTAAATAAAAGTCATGTTGATTGGTTTTCTTTAAAGCGATTTCTTGTACATCGTTCACCACTTTAGTTTTTTCAATTGCCAATAATTGTTTGTACTCTGAATATTTGTATTTTTCTGTAAAACTTGCTACAAATTGGGCTAAAAAAATGTCCTTACTTGGTGATTTTTTATACCACTCTAATTTTTTTCCGATTGAAACAATTTCTTTTTTTGTTTCTAAATTCCAACCTCTACTTGCTGAATAGTCTACCCAAGAAACCACTTCCAATACAATTTTGGTGCTTAATACCCAGTTTTTATTTTCAAAACCAAACCAAATAGAGGGTGCGTTTTCAAAACAGTTGGTGTTTTTAATAGAAATAACTTTACTATCTTTATTTATGGGTTCTTTACTGAAATAACAAGCCTTTTCTAACTTTCCATCTTTTAGAAACTGATTTCCGGCCTTCTCAGACGTGTAAATTCCATACACACAAGTATCGTCGCCAGAAAGAGAATTGGTTAAAAAAAGAGCTCCTGCTGTGCCTTGACTAATACCTGTTGGATCAGGTATCGCTTTTAAAACCGATGCTAAACTTGTAGTAATTTTTCCGTTTTCATCAATTAATGAAATTCGGAATACAAATTCGGATGCTCCTTCGGGTAAATCATCAATTTTTACTAACGTTCGGTTGCCTGATGAAAGTTTAATTTCTTTTGTAAACGCGCGTTCTTTATCCCAAAAACCATCTTTCTGAGCGAAAGAAATTTGAGTTATAACAAGAAATAAGAATATTTTTTTCATTTTTAGTTGGGTACGCAGATTTTGCGGATTTTTATGATTTATTTTTTTGAAACACGTTAGGAACATAGTTTTTCTGTTTGATATTGAGACGATTCACTTAAAATAAGTTAAATAATAATAACTTTAAGCTTTTTCTAATGTTTTCTTTTTCAAACTATTCAAATAAAAATCTATGTTACTATGTGTTTCAATTTCTACAATTTTGATACCAAAGTTTATAAATCGATGCTTTGTCCTATTTCTAATAACATTAAATCTTTCCCTTTTTGGAAGAATTTTCGTTTGGCTTCTTCGTGATTAATTTCGATATAACCGAAAGTATCGTAATGATAGCCTAATATTTTATCGCATTCTACAAAGTCTGAAGCGATAATTGCATCCTCCACATCCATTGTAAAATTACTTCCGATAGGCAAAATGGCCAAATCTAATTTGGTACGAAGCGGAATTAATCTCATATCCATTGTAAGTGCCGTATCGCCTGCAATGTATATGTTTTTATGTTCGCCTTCAATTACAAATCCTCCTGGTTGACCTCCATAACTCCCATCAGGAAAAGATGACGTATGAATTGCATTTACATATTTGACATTTCCAAACTCGAAATCCCAACTTCCGCCGTGATTCATTGGATGATAATGAAACCCTTTATTTCCATAATGGGAAGCAATTTCATAATTAGAAACAATTACCGCATCTGTTCGTTTGGCAATGGTTTCTACATCTAAAATATGGTCTTGATGTGCGTGCGTTAACAATATATAATCGGCTTCAATTTCATCAATAGAAATGTGCGACGCTTTTGTATTTCCTGTAATAAAAGGATCTACCAAAATATGAATGTCATTGATTTGTATACCCAAGCACGCGTGTCCGTAAAAAGTTATTTTCATAGGTACTATTATTTAAACGTAAAGATTTACGATGTAATTATTTTTAATGATAATAAAATGGCAAACAAAAAAGTTGTGAGCGCGACAGTTTTCAAAAGCGGATCAAATTCATTTGGAGAATTTTTTTCTACAATTCTTGTTATCGTTTTATTGTGTGATATTGCTAAATAGAAAAATAAAATTGAAAATCCTGGAGTACCGTTTTTAAAATTAAATAAGAACAGTATATAAAGTACAATCGGCATAAAAACCAATACCCTTTGATACCATAAAGCAAATTTCAATCCAAATTTTACCACTAACGTATTTTTATTTGCTATTCGGTCATTCTCAATATCGCGCATATTATTTAAGTTCAAAACAGCGGTGCTTAACATTCCAATAGCCGTAGCGGGAAGGAATAATTTAATATCGATACTTTTCGAGTATAAGAAATTACTTCCAATAACGGCTACTAATCCAAAAAAGATAAAAACAAAAACATCACCAAAACCGCTATATCCATAAGCATTAGTACCAACGGTATATTTTATAGCTGCAGCAATAGAAGATACACCCAACACTAAAAAAGTAAACGAATACACGAAATTTTCTTGTCCGAAAGCAAAATAAATTAAGGATAGTGCTAAAACAAACGCAATAATTCCATTTATAATGATTGCTTTTTTCATTTGAAGTGACGTAATTTCACCTGAAGCAACCAATCGTTTTTCACCAATTCTATTAGCATCTGTACCTTTTATGCCATCGCCATAATCGTTAGCAAAATTAGATAGTATTTGAAAAGACAATGTGGTACATAATGCCAACACAAAAATGATCCAATCAAATGTATGTTGGTAATACGCATACGCACTTCCTACCAAAATTCCAGAAATTGAAAGAGGTAACGTTCGTAAGCGTGCCGCTTGAATCCAGGGTAGTATTGTGTTTTTCATTAAACTAAGAAAACGATTAAAATTGTAATGATATTTAACGCCAAACTAAAATAGGACATCAAATTATTTTTGTTTTTGAATATTGTATAGGTATTTAGTATTGGTAAAATAAACAACAATACTAACATTGGAAGCCAAATAATTTCATAAAGCACACCTAGAATGGTAATTTGATATACATCAATTGTTTTGCTAAGTAACCAATACAAAGGCACTGAACTACTTAAAACTAAAAGAAGTTTTTTATTTGTGAACACTTTTTACTTTTTACTTTTTACTTTTTACTTTTTACTTTTTACTTTTTACTTTTTACTTTTACCCTTAACCTAACACCCTTAACCCAAAACCCCATTTAAGGAATATACTTTTTCTCAAAATTAGGTTTGCGTTTTTCTAAGAAAGCGTTTCTGCCTTCTACAGCTTCTTCGCTCATATAGGCCAATCGTGTGGCTTCACCAGCAAAAACTTGTTGACCTACCATACCATCATCGGTTAAATTCATAGCGAATTTTAACATTCTAATAGACATTGGCGATTTACCTAATATTTCTTGTGCCCATTCGTAAGCAGTAGATTCTAATTCAGCATGCGGAATTACAGCATTTACCATACCCATTTCGTAGGCATCTTGTGCCGAGTAGTTTCTTCCTAAAAAGAAAATTTCTCTTGCTTTTTTCTGTCCTACCATTTTGGCTAAATACGCCGATCCATAGCCTCCATCAAAACTGGTTACATCAGCATCGGTTTGTTTAAAAATGGCGTGTTCTTTACTTGCTAAAGTTAAATCGCATACCACGTGCAAACTATGTCCGCCACCAACAGCCCAACCCGGAACCACAGCAATTACTGCTTTTGGCATAAAACGAATTAAGCGTTGTACTTCTAATATATTTAATCGGTGATAGCCGTCTTCACCTACATACCCTTGCTTACCTCTTGCTTTTTGATCGCCACCACTGCAAAAACTCCAAATTCCATCTTTAGAAGATGGGCCTTCAGCTGATAAAAGTACAACTCCAATAGAAGTGTCTTCATGCGCATCTTTAAAAGCATCTAATAATTCGGCAGTTGTTTTTGGACGGAAAGCATTTCGCACCTCAGGTCTGTTGAAGGCAATACGCGCCACACCATCACATTTTTTATACGTGATATCTTCGTATTCTTTTACGATTTTCCAATTGATAGTTGACATTTTAATAATTTTTTATCAAAAATACTTTAAAAATACTTTAATTTGCAAAAGCAGATGACATTTTTACACAATCAAACCCAATAAAAAATTCAATCTAATATTTCGCCCTAAAAAAACAGCTAAATAATACATGAAATACAAATCGGACTTTAGTAAAATTAATATCTTAATCCCTCTTTTTCCTGCAGTACTCGTTTCGCTTATTGCTTTTTTAACAGGGGATTCTATTGAAATGGTTTTGGAACCAATTGGTTTTCTAATTTTACTTTTAAGTGTATTAATTACGGTTACTTACTTCACTACATATTACGAAATTCAAGAAAATCTATTAGTTGTTTCCATGTTTTTTCACAAAACAAAAATTAAAATTTCAGAAATTAGAACCGTAAAATATTCCAATTCAATCATCAAAACAAATTTTTACAAGCCTGGCTTTCATCACAAAGGAATTGAAATTGTTTATCATAAATATGACGACATTTTTATATCACCTAGTAATAAAGACCAATTTATAAAGCAGTTAATCGAACAAAATTCAACTATTGAAATACGAAAATAATGAGCATACGCCTTACCTTTTTTATAATTACCATATTCACCATATCATGTAAAGACCATTCGACAGAATTTTCAAAAAGTAATGGCACACAAAAAGAACAAAGCGATTTTTTTGTGGCATTTAACGAATTAGATCCCGCCTATTGCGAAAAACAAAATAGCGAAATTAGTTATCATTATAATAAATTAATAAATAAAAATGACTTTTATGGTCAGTTTTTAGTGGCTAAAAATGGTAAAATTTTATTTGAAGATTATCAAGGATTTGCCTATAAAGAAAGAGACAATAAAAACAGTAAAAACAAACCTATACATATTGCCTCTGTAAGTAAAGTTCTTACTGCTGCGGTAATTTTAAGAATGGTAGACCAAGAAAAAATCGGATTAGACGATAAAGTAACTAAATACTTAGACAGATTTTATCACAAAGATATTACAGTAAGAATGCTTTTAAATCACCGAAGCGGATTAAGACATTACGGCTATTTTATTGAGCGTGATGTGAAATGGGATCGTTCGAAACGCATCACCAATCAAGATATTTTAAAGTTAATTAATTCTGGGAAAATACATTTGGAAAGTAAACCCGGTACACGATTTGCCTATTGCAACACCAATTATTCATTATTAGCATTAATCATTGAAAAAGTTTCTGGAATGGGATATCATGAAGCCATGAGCGAACTTCTTTTTAAACCGTTAGGCATGAAAAATACGTTTGTATTTGATTACGAAAAACACCACGACACTGTGAGTCAAACTTATAAATCGAATCGATTACGCTTGGCTTTTGACCATTTGGATTTGGTTTATGGCGATAAAAATATTTATTCTACAGCGCGCGATTTATTGAAGTTTGATTTAGCAACCTATTCTGACAATTTTTTTAGCAAAAAACTAAAGAAAGAAATTTTTAAAGGATACAGTTACGAATCGAAAGGTGAAAAAAATTACGGATTGGGTATTCGTTTACGTGAATGGCCCGAAGCACCTACACTAACCTATCATAACGGATGGTGGCATGGAAATACCTCATCGTATATTACTCAAAAAACGGATACGATTACGATTATTGCTTTGTCAAACAAAATGACTTACAACACCTATAAAACAAAGAAGTTTATCGCGTTATTCAATTCCAAATATCCTATAAAACTGGATAATAGCGATGTTG
>JBIPOM010000125.1:0-6073 GCA_044379175.1 Flavobacterium sp.
ATGTGTTTCAAGTTGTTTTTGGTTCTATAGCTAATGTGTTGAGCAGTTTTATTCTAGTATTGGTTTATTTTGCTTTTTTACTATACTATCGAAATCATATCAAAAAATTTTTACTTAAGTTGACTCCATCTTCTAAACGAGAAGAAATGCAAATGGTAGTACATAATGCTACCCAAGTGTCGCAACAATATCTATTTGGCTTGTCTAAAATGATTGTTTTACTTTGGATTATGTATTCCATTGGTTTTGCAACTATTGGAGTTGAAAATGCACTTTTTTTTGCTATACTTTGTGGTTTGTTAGAAATTGTTCCTTATGTTGGTAATATTACAGGAACTTTATTGACGGTTTTGATTTCTGCCATTCACGGTGCTTCTCCAACATTGCTTTTCGGAATTGTATTGGTTTATGGTATAGTACAACTTATACAAGGCTGGCTTTTGGAACCTTTAATTTTAGGTCCTCAAGTAAAAATTAATCCACTATTTACCATTATTACTTTGGTAATTGGACAGCTATTATGGGGCATTCCAGGCATTATCCTTGCCATTCCGTTAACCGCGATTTTTAAAATAATCTGTGATCATATTGAAGCTATGATGCCGTATGGTTTTTTAATTGGTGAAATCGAAAGCTCGACTAAAAACAACTCATTGGTTCTAAGAATAAAACATTTCTTTAGGTTGTATTTTTTTACCACGGATTAAAGGATTAATAGGATATTAAATTTGCTGATTAGTTTTATCATAAAATACCTATGAATATAACAACTTTTACATAAAGTTATATAACAGAATCTTGCTGTTGTCGGCTGATATTTGTAGTAATAATTTTAAACAAATTTTTATTATGAAAAAATTACTATTTCTGTGCATATGTATCGGAATTACATTTGCATCAAATGCACAAACAGAAGATAAAAAATGGAGTATTGGTGTAAACGGTGGTGTTACACAATATAATGGCGATTTAGGAAGAGATTGGTACCAAACCGATAAACCGTATTATGGATTTGGAGGGATTACCGTTTCAAGATATTTATGGGATTTTTTAGATGTAAATGCATCTTATGCTAGAGGTACTGTTGGATATGATGCTGACGTCACGGGTTTCAAAAGCGATTTTAGTTCGGTGGCTTTACATTTAAAGTTTAACCTTTTTAGCGCAAAATATATTATCAGACCTTATTTATTTGGAGGAATTGGTGCTATTTTATACGATAATCAATTGAATTTCCATAAAGAAAAAATTGATAGAGTATTACCGTCAGCGGGTGGAGGTGTTACATTTAGATTGTCGCCAGCGTTTTCACTTTATTTGCAAGAATCATTTATGTATACCAACAACGATGCTAGAGATGGTGTTGTAGCAGGTAAAAATGATGATTATTTATTTCACACTGTTGGATTAACCTTTAATTTAGGTGATAGTAAAGATACAGATGGTGATGGCGTTTCTGACAAAAAAGACACTTGTCCTGATACACCCGCATTAGTAGCGGTTGATAAAATGGGTTGTCCTTTAGATAAAGATGCCGATGGAATAGCAGATTATTTAGATACTTGTCCAGATGTTGCAGGTACAAAATTATTAAATGGTTGTCCTGATAGAGACAATGATGGTGTGGAAGATAGTAAAGATAGATGTCCAGTTCAAGCGGGATTAATTTCTTTAGCTGGTTGTCCGGATGCAGATAAAGATGGTGTTGCGGATATGGATGATGCTTGTGCAAATACTAAGCTAGGTACAAAAGTAGATGCTAAAGGTTGTGCTATGGACAGTGATAATGATGGCGTTACAGATGATTTAGATCGTTGCCCAAATGTTTCAGGAGTTCAGAGCTTAAAAGGTTGTCCAGATGCAGATGGTGATGGAATAGCCGATTTAGATGATAGATGTCCTAATGCAAAAGGAAATGCAGCAAATAAAGGTTGTCCAGAAATTGCGCCTGCAGACATTGTTAGAATCACCTATATTGGAAGTAAAATTTTCTTTGAAAATAATTCAGATAAATTAAAAGTAGCTTCATTATCTCAGTTAGATGAGTTGTCAAAAATTCTTTACAAATATGAGGGTGCTAGTCTGACTATTGAAGGGCACACAGATAGTGTAGGTGCAGACGAGTATAATCTTACTTTATCTCAAAAACGTGCCGAATCGGTTAGGCAATATCTAATTGGTAAAGGTGTTTTAGAAACCAGATTGCTTTCTGTAGGCTTTGGAGAAACCAAACCAGTAGCTACAAATACAACCACTTTAGGAAAAGCAAAAAATAGAAGAGTTGAATTAAAAACAAATTATTAATATAAAGGTTAGGTTTGGTTTTTTTTGAAGAGTGGCTGTCAGTTTTGGCAGCCATTTTTTGTTTATGATCAGTTTAATCAAACAGAAATATGTAAGTTTTATCAATAATTATGTAACTCTTTTCTTCTGAAAATCAGGTATTTTTATATAAATATTTAAATATACTTATTATGAAAAAAAATGTATTAAAAGCGGGATTGTTTACTATGATTCTAGTAGGAATGATTTCTTGTGTGAGCAAAGAAAAAGAGTTAGCCGATAAAAGAATCAATGAATTAGAAAGCTTTGTAGATTCTTTAAAAATGGTCACCGCAGAGGATCGTCAAGCCAATTGGGATCAAATTGTGGCGGATTATGATGCCAAACACGCCAGTGTAAATGAAGCGCTTTTGGAATTAGAAGAAACAGATAAAATGACATCTCAAGAAAAAGTAAATGTTTCAAATGCTAAATATGACGAATTAAAAGTTACAGTTATTTCTAAAAACGAAACAGAACCTGCATTTGAAAAAAATACGAAAACCAAAAAAAATAGTGCTTCTCAAGTATTAAGAGATAAAATTTTTGGCTCAGGAAGAATAGGTAGTGACTTAAATTTTGCATGGGTAAACAAAACCAACATTCTTTCTGTTTATGATACTTTTTTCAATTCTTACAAAAAAAATAAAGACAGTTTTTCTAGAGAAGATTATGATGAAATTAAATTAATGTTCGAAGCATTAGATTCTAGAAAAAATACAGTTGAAAAAGAAGGATTGTCCACTGAAGATAATATGAAAATTTCATCAATAAAAATGAAATTTTCTCCTATGTATAAACTAAACAGAGCAGGGGCTAAGAGCATAGAAAACAAAGAATCTAAAGAATAAATCCCCACATATTTATTTAGATTTTAATGTCAACCAGTAATGGTTGGCATTTTTTTATAAGCAGTAATTATGTAAGTAAATAGTTTAGTTATATAACTTTTATACTGTTAATTTAAGGAACTTTATACACCAATATAAACCATTATATATATTTTATCTGCTATGTTAAACGTAAAAAAAGAAGGCATTATTTTAGAAAAAACAAACTTAAGTTTTGAAAACGAAGGCGTGTTAAACCCAGCTGCAATTAAAGAAGGAAATTATGTTCATATGTTTTATAGAGCGGTTCATACTGGAAATCATTCTAGTATTGGATATTGTATGTTAAATGGACCTTTGCAAGTGGAAGACCGTCATTATAAACCCATTTTAGTTCCAGAGTTTGATTATGAATCTCAAGGTATGGAAGATCCCAGAATTGTTAAAATTGAGGATTTGTATTATTTAACCTATACCGCTTTCGATGGAGTAAATGCATTAGGGTGTTATGCCACTTCAACTGATTTGATTCATTTCGATAAAAGAGGCATTTTAGTTCCACAAATTACCTATGAAGCATTTCATTTGTTATCCAATACTAATCCTTCAATGGATTCCAAATATTTTCGTTACAATCAGCACGAAGGTATATTAATGAAAGATGGTATTAAAATGTTAGTTTGGGATAAAAATCTAATTTTTTTTCCAAGAAAAATAAATGGAAAGTTTTATTTCATGCATCGAATCCGACCTGAAATTCAAATTTTAGTTGGCGTAACAAATTTAGAAGATTTAACAACCGAATTTTGGGAAAATTATTTTCTTCATTTTAATGAATATGTATTGCTTTCTCCAAAATTTGATCACGAAATAAGTTATATAGGAGGTGGTTGCCCACCAATTGAAACTGATGCCGGCTGGTTAGTAATTTATCACGGAGTAAAAGATAGTCTTAAAGGTTATGTATATGCTGCCTGTGCCGCTCTTTTTGAATTAGATAACCCGCAAAAAGAAATTGCAAGGTTGCCATATCCCTTATTTAAACCCGAATATGTTTGGGAACTAAAAGGCGAAGTAAATAACGTTTGTTTTCCTACAGGTGCTGTTGTTTTTGATGATACACTATACATTTATTACGGTGCTGCCGATGAGCGAATTGCTTGTGCATCAGTATGCTTAAAAGATTTACTTAACGAATTAATAGTATATAAAATTTAAAAACATGGTTTATTATTCTGATATTAAAAATAAAACAAATAGTTTTTTGAATGCGGAACAATTTCCAAAAAAGGAAATGGTTTTGCCTGAAATTGTTGTAATCACATCATATCCACCACGTGAATGTGGTATCGCAACGTATTCTCAAGATCTTGTTTTTGCATTACAAAATAAATTTACCGATTCGTTTCAAATAAAAATTTGTGCTTTAGAGGCTGCTGCAGATGCGTATGCCTATTCAAAAGAAGTTCAGTATATTTTGAAAACAGATTTATCTCAGTCGTATACTGATTTTGCTGAAATTTGCAATTCAAGTGATGCCATTTCTATGGTGGTTTTTCAACATGAATTTGGACTTTTTAAAACTAACGAAGCCGATTTTGTTCAATTACTTGCAACAATTACAAAACCCATATTAGTTGTATTGCATACAGTTTTACCTAATCCGGACGCGACTTTATTAAGTATGATGGAAGACATTAATAGATGTGCGACTTCATTTGTTGTAATGACACATACTTCTATGAAAATTTTAATAGAATCGTATGCAATTCCTGCCGAAAAAATTACAGTAATCCAGCATGGTACGCATTTAGTGGAGTTTACCAACAAAACATTTTTGAAGGAAAAGCATCAAGTTGCTAATCGTAAAATTATTTCAACTTTTGGATTGTTAAGTTCTGGGAAATGCATTGAAACTTCAATAAATGCATTACAAAGTATTGTAAAAAAGCACCCTGAAGTGTTGTTTTTAGTAATTGGAAAAACACATCCATCTGTTGTTAAAAATGAAGGTGAATTGTATCGAAATGAATTAGAAACCCGAATAAAAGAATTGCATTTAGAAAAATATGTACAATTTGTAAATAAGTATTTGCCTTTGCCAGAATTGTTGGAATATTTACAATTAACCGATATTTATTTGTTTACTTCAAAAGATAGAAATCAAGCGGTGTCGGGTACATTTTCGTATGCAATAAGTTGTGGATGTCCTATTATTTCAACTCCAATTCCGCACGCACTGGAAGTTTTAAATGATAAAACTGGAATTATTATAGAT
This sequence comes from Flavobacterium sp., assembly GCA_044379175.1. Taxonomy (GTDB): domain Bacteria; phylum Bacteroidota; class Bacteroidia; order Flavobacteriales; family Flavobacteriaceae; genus Flavobacterium. The sequence goes on from JBIPOM010000125.1 coordinate 5,431, forward strand.
TTTGAAAATCCTGAACAATTGGCGATTCAAGTAAATAATTTATTAGATAATGACTGTCTTCGCGCTACAATTTCGTCAAACGGAATCCATAAATTGGCTCCAACGGCATGGGAAAATTCAGCTATTGCTCATGCGATTTTATTTGAACAAATAATAAATGCCAAACTCACATTACATTATAAAATTCCGAAAATTAATTTGAATCATATAAAAAATTTAACAACCGATTTTGCAATGATTCAGTTTTCTGTAATCAATCAACCAGATCTTAGTTCGGGATATACTTTAGATGATAATTCAAGAGCTTTAGTGGCTATGTGTCAACATTATCAACTTACAAAAGATAAAAATGATTTGGTTTATATTAATAAATACTACCATTTCATTTCTTTTTGTTTGCAACCAGAAGGCTATTTTTATAATTATGTAGATATACATAAAAATTTTACAACTCAGAATTCTGAAAACCTTGCCGATTCAAATGGTAGAGCTATTTGGGCTATTGGTTATTTACTTTCGATTCAATCTACTTTACCCAAAGATTTAATTGAAAACGCTTCAAAAACTATGGAATTGGCTTTGGTAAATGTGTGTAAAATTCATTCTCCTCGAGCTATAGCGTTTATAATTAAAGGAATTTATT
>JBIPOM010000127.1:0-6042 GCA_044379175.1 Flavobacterium sp.
TTTTTACCGCTCTTTTTTTTTATACTTTAAGAAGAAAGTTTAACTTTGCATCAGAAACAACTAACACAACTGAAATTACATTCAGTTCAAGCAACTCAACTTTATGATTTTTTTCTTTGGAAACCAAAGCAATACCGTTTTTGCAGTTCAGTCTCAATCTGAAATTTCTACCGAAAACATCCAAAAACTTAACTGGTTATTTGGTGAAACACAACAAATAAACAACAAAACAATTTCTGAAAATTTTGTAGGACCTCGCGCCGCTATGGTTACTCCTTGGAGTACAAATGCCGTTGAAATTACTCAAAATATGGGTATTTCAGGAATTATCAGAATTGAAGAATTTGAAAAAGTAAGTTCAGATTTCAATGATTTTGATCCAATGTTGTTTCAAAAATATGCAGCATTACAACAAGATATTTTTACCATAAATATTCAACCTGAACCCATTTTAGAAATTGACGATATTGCAGGATATAACAAATCTGAAGGTTTGGCTTTAAGTCCGGAAGAAGTTGATTATTTAAATAGTTTAGTTACTAAATTAAATAGAAAACTAACCGATTCTGAAATATTTGCCTTTTCTCAAGCCAATTCAGAACATTGCCGTCATAAAATTTTCAATGGAACTTTTGTTGTAGATGGCGAAGAAAAACCAACTTCTTTATTCAAATTAATTAGAAAAACATCTGAAACCAATCCTAATGATATCGTTTCGGCATATAAAGACAATGTGGCTTTTGTTAAAGGTCCAAAAGTAACACAGTTTGCACCTAAAAGTGCTGACAAACCAGACTTTTACGAAGAAAAAGAATTTGATTCCGTACTTTCATTAAAAGCAGAAACACATAATTTCCCTACAACTGTTGAGCCTTTTAATGGCGCTGCAACAGGTTCGGGAGGAGAAATTCGTGACCGTTTAGCTGGCGGACAAGGTTCATTGCCTTTAGCAGGAACAGCGGTGTATATGACTTCTTATTCTCGATTAAATGAAGAACGCCCTTGGGAAAACGATATGGCAGCTCGCCCTTGGTTGTACCAAACGCCAATGGATATTTTAATTAAAGCTTCAAACGGTGCTTCCGATTTTGGAAATAAATTTGGACAACCTTTAATTACAGGTTCAATTTTAACTTTTGAACACCAAGAAGAAGCTCGCAAATTAGGTTACGATAAAGTAATCATGCAAGCGGGTGGAATTGGCTATGGAAAATTAGACCAAGCGATAAAAAAGAAACCAACTGCAGGTGATAAAATAGTTATATTAGGTGGAGAAAATTATAGAATTGGAATGGGTGGTGCCGCCGTTTCTTCAGCAGATACAGGTGCTTTTGGTTCAGGAATTGAATTAAATGCCATTCAGCGTTCCAATCCAGAAATGCAAAAACGTGCTGCCAATGCCATTCGTGGATTGGTGGAAAGCGATAACAACCCAATTGTTTCAATTCACGACCACGGTGCCGGTGGACATTTAAATTGTTTATCGGAATTGGTAGAAGAAACAGGAGGTTTAATCGATTTAGATAAATTACCTGTGGGCGATCCTACGCTTTCTGCGAAAGAAATCATCGGAAACGAATCGCAAGAAAGAATGGGCTTGGTTATTGGTCAAAAAGACATAGAAACCTTACAACGCATTGCCGATAGAGAACGTTCGCCAATGTATGAAGTGGGTGATGTAACCAACGACCATAGATTTACTTTTGAAACCCGAAACAAAAAATACTTTACCGAAGAATATAAAAATCGGGTTCTTGAATCCCAAAATTTAAATAAAGCGAAGGAAAAATCAAAATCGACAGGCGAAAAACCTATGGATTATGCGTTAGAAGATTTCTTTGGAAGTTCGCCAAAAACTATCATGAACGACAAAACAATTACTAGAAAGTATAGTAATTCGGAATATAAAGCAAGTGAAATTCCAACCTATTTAAATCACGTTTTACGATTAGAAGCAGTAGCTTGTAAAGATTGGTTAACCAATAAAGTAGATCGTTGTGTAGGTGGAAAAGTAGCCAAACAACAATGTACTGGTCCGTTACAACTACCTTTGAATAATTTGGGTGTAATGGCTTTAGATTATAAAGGAAAAGAAGGAATTGCAACTTCCATTGGGCACGCTCCTATTTCAGCTTTAATAGATCCTGTAGCTGGAAGTAGAAATGCCATTGCAGAATCTTTATCAAATTTAGTTTGGGCACCATTAAAAGACGGTTTGGCATCGGTTTCTTTATCGGCAAACTGGATGTGGGCGTGTAAAAACGAAGGCGAAGATGCCCGTTTATACGAAGCCGTAAAAGGATGTTCGGATTTTGCTATCGAATTGGGAATCAACATTCCAACAGGAAAAGATTCCTTATCAATGAAACAAAAATATCTGAATGACGAAGTAATTGCACCAGGAACGGTTATTATTTCGGCAGCAGGAAATTGTTCGAATATTACTAAAGTAGTGGAACCTGTTCTACAACGAAATGGCGGAAATATTTACTATATCAATTTATCACAAGATACATTTAAATTAGGAGGTTCTTCATTTTATCAAACGCAAAATAAAATTGGTACTGAAACACCAACTATAAAAAATGCAGCATTTTTCAAAAAAGCATTCAACACCTTACAAGAGTTAATTAAAGATAGAAAAATTAAAGCCGGACACGATATTGGTAGTGGAGGTTTGATTACTACTTTATTAGAAATGTCATTTGCAGAAGTAGGTTTAGGAGCAACGTATGATTTAACAGTTTTAGGTGAAAACGATACCGTTAAAACCTTGTTCAATGAAAATATTGGAGTGGTTTTTCAAGCTGATGCTGAAGTTGAAGCTACATTTAAAGCTAACGGTATATCGATAAATAAAATTGGAACCGTGACTGAAAGTGATTTGGTTTCTATTACAAATTTTAATGATACATTTAATTTCTCGATAACAGAAACCAGAAGAACTTGGTTTGAAACGTCTTATTTATTAGATCTAAAACAAACGAAGAACGGCAAAGCAAAAGAACGCTTTGACAATTTTGATAAACAAGCGTTGCAATTTACATTTCCAACACAATTTGATGGTAAATTACCTGTAATTCCTGATGGTGCAAGACCAAAAGCAGCTATTATTCGTGAAAAAGGTAGTAATTCCGAACGAGAAATGGCTAATGCGATGTTTTTAGCTGGTTTTGATGTAAAAGATGTTCATATGACCGATTTAATTTCTGGAAGAGAAAACTTAGAAGATATTCAATTTATTGGTGCTGTGGGTGGTTTTTCCAATTCAGATGTATTAGGTTCAGCAAAAGGTTGGGCTGGTGCCTTTTTATACAACGAAAAAGCCAATATGGCATTAAAAAACTTCTTCAAAAGAGAAGATACACTTTCTGTAGGAATTTGTAACGGTTGTCAATTGATGATGGAATTAGAGCTAATTCATCCAGAACACGCGGTGCATGGAAAAATGAAACACAACGATTCAAACAAACATGAAAGTGGTTTTACTTCTGTAAAAATTCAAAAAAACAACTCAGTGATGCTTTCTTCATTAGAAGGTGCTACTTTAGGGGTTTGGATTTCGCACGGTGAAGGGAAATTCAATTTACCAATGCCAGAAAATCAATATAATATTGTAGCAAAATATGGTTACGAAGGATATCCTGCGAATCCAAACGGATCTGATTATAATACTGCAATGATGTGCGACACTACTGGACGTCATTTAGTAATGATGCCTCATATTGAGCGTTCTACGTTCCAATGGAATTGGGCAAATTATCCAAATAAAAGTCAAAAAGATGAAGTTTCTCCTTGGTTAGAAGCATTTGTTAATGCAAGAAAATGGATAAATGACAAAAAATAATTTATAAAAATAGGGTTATTTTGTGTAAAATAACCCTTTAAAAGATTTATTTAAATAACTCTTTTACGTTTTCTATTTTGTATATAATCTTGAATTGCTTTTTTAGAAGTATACCAGTTTTTCCCTTCTTTGTAAGCATCAATTTTCCCCTGGCGTGCTAACAAACTTACATATTCCATACCATAAGGAGTTCCTGGCTCACTTACAATATTAGAAATAGAATCATATTCTAAATCATTATTTGGAATTGCTGACAAATAAATATTTAAAGATCGTTCTATTGATTGACACATTAATAACATTAATTTATCGTAGTTTCCAGCATTAGCTTGATTTAATGCGTCATAATACTTTCTTCTATCAACACTCAAAATAATAGCTGGTGGAAATCCTTTACTCATTAAAATTAAATTCATTACCAATCGAACCGTTCTACCATTTCCATCAAAAAAAGGATGAATCCATACAAATTTATGATGAAAAATAGTTGACAATTCAATATCATTTAACCGTAATGGATTATCATTAACAAATGCAATTAAATCATCTAACAATTTTGAAACTTTAAGTGCATTTGGTGGAATAAAATTTGCACCAGAAATACGTACTCCAGATGTTCTAAGTCTACCTGCAAAATCTTCTTCGATCCCATGTAATACTAATTCATGAAGTTTTAAAATATCTGAATCATTTAAAACATAACCCTCTTGAACTAATTTATATAATTGATGTAACGCTAGTTGGTGGTTTTTAGCTTCTAAATGTTCACGCATAGATTTTCCTCTAATAGTAAATCCTTCATTTATAATCATATGTGTTTCATTTAAAGACAAGGTATTTCCTTCTATACTATTAGAATTGTAAGTCCATTCTACAGTTAAAGCATCTTGAATTTTATGCAACGAATAGGAATTTAATGGCCTAGCTAAATTTAAGGCATCTCGCTTTTCTAACAATCTTATAAAAGTAGTTTCGTAAGTTTCTCTGTATTTTAAGTCAAAATCCCACATATAATATTATTTACCACAAAGGTAGTATTATTTTTTTAATATCGTTTAATTATAAAATAATATTTTACCGATATTAAAAATTTAAAGATAAAAAAACTCAAAAAATATTTGAGTTTGATATAATTTCTTAAAAGAAAATAAAAATTAGTTTTCCAATTCAAAAAACTGTGGTTCTATCATGGTTCTTTCGGCAACCGCTTCTACCCGATCTGAAATTTTATTACAAAAAATCAAACGTTGAGATTTAGAAATACTCTCTGATATTCGATTTGTTTTGGCATCTAAACGAAGTTTAAACAAAATATCAGCATCGTCAACGACATACATTAGCAATCTATTTACATCAAAACCTGCAGTTGAAAACATTAAATCTAAGCGATTTGGAGTACCAATTAATACATCAATACCTAAAGAAATTTGGTTTTTATCCCAATCCATGTCGCCTTTATCATGCGCACCGTAAACTCGCAATTGCGTGTATCGATTGTATTTTTTAAACATGTCAACCATTTCCAAAACTTTCTCTTTTGTTTCCACAACAATTAAAGCTCTTGGAGATTCCATAAACGATTTTTCCAATCTTTGAATCACATTTAATACAATTGCTGTTGATTTTCCTGACTTTTTTTCAGATTGAATTACGGCATCCGCACCACTTTTTATAGTTGAAAACGTTTCTTGTTGCATTTCATTTGCTTCGGTTAAGCCGTTTTCGATTAATGCTTCCTGTAAAAGTGGGTTTATTTTTTTTAATTGCATTTTATTTAGCGTTTTGCCTTAGGCTTTAAGCTTCAAGCTGATTTATTTAGAAGCGAACAAAGTTACATCATTTTCAGAGATTTCACTTCCTCCTAAGATAATTAAACGTTCCACCACATTTCTAAGTTCACGAATATTTCCTGTCCAATCGTATTCTTGTAATAATTTTATTGCTTGTTTTGAAAATATTTTTTTAGTGGTTCCTTGTTCTTCAGAAATTTTAGTTGTAAAGTGCTCAATTAACGCGGGAATATCCTCACGTCTGTCATTCAGTGCTGGTACTTTTAATAAAATTACAGCCAATCTATGATATAAATCTTCTCTAAAACGACCTTCGGCTATTTCTGTTTTCAAATCTTTATTGGTAGCCGCAATCACACGAACATCTACTTTTATATCTTTATCAGCGCCAACTCTTTGAATCAA
>JBIPOM010000126.1:0-6042 GCA_044379175.1 Flavobacterium sp.
ATGATGTATATGTATTTAAGATATCCTTCACAATGCTTACCAATTAACGTTGGAAATGGCGCAACTGTAGCAACAGACGCAAATATGATTCAGTTGTTTTTACAGTGGAATGCAGAAGATCCTGTTTCTACTTACGAAGATAATAGAAATACATATCATGGAAATGCATCAAATACTTATGCACAAGGAAATAGAAATCCGTTTATTGACAATCCTTATTTAGCCACTATTATTTGGGGAGGACCTGTTGCAGAAAACAGATGGCCTACTGTGTTTTTATCGACTCAAAGTTTCTTAGCAGAAACAGCAGTTCAGGTATACCCTAACCCAACAAATTCTAACGAAATTGAAATTGCTACAGAAGAAGTAATTACTAAATTAACTTTAGTAAATATTAATGGTCAAATTATAAATGAAATTGTTAATCCTGTTTTTTATCAAAACACAATAAAATTAATTAATTTACAACAAGGATTTTATTTTTTACAAATTAATGCGGAAAAAGGAATTTTGACTAAAAAAATTATTGTGAACTAATTTAGTTTTAAATTTACATATCAAATCCCTAATTACTTTTAGTTAGGGATTTTTTTTTAGAATTATGAATAAATAAATTCGACCACAGATTCGCAGATTTTTATAAACTTAAACAATCTGCGAATCTGCGGTAAATAAAATAAAATACAATATTAATAAGTTTGTTATTAATAAAACCGTTTCGAAAGTATTAAAGCGTACATTCGTAAAAAAATATGTCCATTGAAATTAAGGTTGCCGCTGTTGAACATTTGTTTAGTCAGTTAGATATTGAAATAAACACCTTTCAAAAAGAAACTAAGTTGCAATGTAATATGGGTTGCGGTAAATGTTGCACAAAATTAGACATTGAAGCTTCTCCATTAGAGTTTTTACCATGGGCATTCCATATATTTTTAAATGGCGATGCTGAAAAAATTCTTGACGAATTAGAAATTAAAACTTCCACAATTTGCCAAATATACAATCCATTAACCTTATTAGATAAAGTAAACGGAAGTTGTAGTAATTATCCTTATCGTGGATTAATTTGCAGATTATTCGGATATGGCGCTACTAAAGACAAATACGGAAAATTGCGATTGGCAACTTGTAAAATAATTAAAAACGAGCAATTTGAAAACTTCAACAACTCAACAGAATCAATAAATAAAGGACTTCCAGTTCCAATTTTTACAGACTATTACATGAATTTATCCCAAATAGATTTTCATTTAGGGAATATAATTTTACCAATTAATCAAGCTTTAAAATACGCCATTGAAGAAGTGCTACAATATTATGCATATCGACCTTTACCGAATGGATTTAAAAATATTGCTTAATACTCATTTGACAATTCTTTTTTAAACTGTAAATTTGCCAAAAAAAGAATGTCAATTGAAAGAAAAGTGCAAGAGATTGAATTGTTGTTCGATAAACTAGAAATCGAATTAAACAATTTTACGGCTACAACCCAATTATTTTGTAATAACGGTTGTGGGAAATGTTGCACCAATCCTACGATGGAAGCTTCGCCGCTTGAGTTTTTACCCTGGGCGTTTCACTTATTTAAAATAGGCGAAGCAGAACATACACTTAAAAAATTATCAAAACACTCCAACCCTATTTGTTATAATTATAGTCCAACTTCAGAAACAAATTTACTTTTAGGAAGCTGTACTACCTACAAATACAGAGGATTGGTCTGCAGATTGTTTGGATATGGAGCCACTAAAGATAAATTTGCACAATTACGCTTAGCAACTTGCTCCATAATAAAAGAACAACAAACTAAAAATTATAATGCAGCAAACGAAGCCATAAACAATGGGTTAGCTGTTCCAATTTTTACAGATTATTACATGAATTTATCTCAGATAGATTTCAGATTAGGAAATAGTTATGTACATATAAATCGTGCTTTACAAATGGCATTAGAAGAAGTATTGCAATATTATGCTTATCGAGATTTTCCTGAAGTAAATTAGTACAAAAAATAAATTTGTTATAATTTTCTATATTTTGATGGAGTACACTTTTTTTTATTTAAAAAAACTCTATTGAAATAACTCAATGTTTCAAAACCACAATCAAAAGAAATTTGATTAATTGTTTTTTCTGTTTGGACTAACAACCTACAAGCTTCATTAATTCTAAGCTCATTTAGATAATCAGAATAGGTTTTTCCAGTGGCCTTTTTAAAAAATTTACAAAAGTTACTTTCAGTTAAATAAATTAGTCCTGCAACCTCCTTTAAAGAAATTTTAGTGTGAAAATTATTTTGAATATAAAGACAAACTTTATTAATTCGCATTTCATTTTTCTTAGAAACTACATTATGGAAGGAATTTGAAGCAATAATTATGGTTGATTTATTTGATAAATCATCTAAAATAGAAATTAACTTTAAAATTTTATCCACGCCATTAGTTTCTGTTAAAGCAATTATTTTAGAAACCAATTCTTCATCGGGCTCAAAACGTATTCCTCTAACTGAGGTATCCAGCATATTCTTAATCAACTTACTTTCATTGAGTACTAAAAAAGGGGCAATAAATTCCTTTGAAAACTGAATAACAACCGCATCTGATTTTATGTTGTCATTTAATTTACCAGACCAAGTATGTGGCAAATGATTTCCTAAAAGTACCAAATCGCCATCATCAAAATATTCATAAGAGTTACCCACTATCCGATAACCACTACCTTTAACAATATAAGTCAATTCGTATTCCGGATGATAATGCCATTTGAACTGAAAAAAAGGCACTTGGTAACGAAATGCATAAAAACTTGAGGCACCTTGATTTGATTTTATATCTTCTAAAATAGCTTTCATAATTATAAATTAACTTTAAAAACTGAAAAGTATTAAAAAATATTCAATATAGTATTATAATTTAACAAATTAATGTTAAATCAATTTCATTAGAATAAATATTTTTGAAAAAAAAGTTTCACAAAAAAAATTATCAAAAAAAACCATGCAAACACTTTCAAATTCAATAATTGATTTTCTTAAAGAACCTTATTCATTGACTTCAGAACAAATTGAGTTTTATAAAAAAAATCGATACATCAAATTGAAAGAAGTTCTAAATCAAGAGACAATGGAGTTTTTCAACGTTGCAATTACAAAACAAGTGACCAAAATGAACCACATGCAAATCGCACTTGAAGACCGAACAACTTATGGAAAAGCTTTTTTGCAACTATTCAATTTATGGTTAGAAAACGAGGTGGTAAAGGAATTAATTTTTAGCAAACGCATAGCAAAGATTGCTTCCGATTTAATGGAAGTCAACGGAGTTCGGTTGTATCATGATCAAGCGTTGTTCAAAGAAGGTGGCGGAGGAATTACGCCTTGGCACGCCGATCAGTATTATTGGCCTTTAGATAGTGATAAGACTATCACAGCTTGGATTCCACTACAAGAAACGCCTCTCGAAATGGGTCCTTTAGAATTTAGTGCTGGAAGTCATATTATTGTAGAAGGTCGCGAATTGGAAATTGGAGATGAAAGCGAAGAACTTATTCAAAAAAAACTTCGTGTTACTGATTTCAAACATGTTATAGAACCATTTGATGTTGGAGAAATTAGTTTCCATTCGGGTTGGGTATTCCATCGTGCTGGTGCCAATGTAACTGATGAAATGCGAAAAGTAATGACCATTATTTACATGGAAAAAGATATGATTTTGAAAAATCCGGAGAATAAAAACCAGATACATGACTGGAATACTTGGTGTCCGGGTGCAAAAGTAGGTGAAATAATTAATTCACCAATTAATCCAATTTTATTTTCTTACTAATATGAATATAAAATATATTTGTACTTATTGGGGATGTGAACATCAATCGTCAAAAGAATTTCTAGCCAATGTTGTAGCCAATGGTTATGATGGTGTAGAAATCAATTTTCCTGATGATGCCAATTTCATAGCGGAATTTATAGAAGAGTTGGAAAATATTAGAAATACTATCAATCCTAATTTTATATTTATTGCGCAACAAGTATTGTCCAATAAAAACGAATCTGTCAATGAATATATAGAGAGAATTACGAAGCGACTGGAATTTTTAAACACTCTAAAACCCAATTACATTAATTCTCATACAGGAAAAGATTTTTATGATTTCAGCGATAATTGTAAAATAATTGAAATTACGGAACATATTGCTCGAAAATCAGGAATTCCTATTTGGCATGAAATTCATCGCGGTCGATTTTCATTTCATTTAAAAACGCTTTTAAAGTACATTGACATCTACCCGAAACTAAAATTAATTGCTGATTTCTCTCATTTCTGCGTGGTATCCGAAAGTAATTTAGAAGATCAAAAAGAGTTACTATCCAAAATTTATTCCAATATAAAGCACATCCATGCTCGTATTGGTTTTGAACAAAGTCCGCAGGTAAACCATCCTTTCGCACCTGAATGGAATACACATTTAGAACGCTATTTAAGTTGGTGGAAAGACATTATCGAAATTCAAAACAAAAGTAACAATCCTCAAATTACAATTACACCCGAATTTGGACCATTTCCTTATATGCCAGAAGCACCTTTCACAAGAAAACCCCTTTCTGATCAATTGGTAATTAACATTGAAATGAAAAACTATTTACAACAAAACCTTTAACCCATGGATAAAAACAACAAAAACTATATTCTATTTATTGCTTTGAGTACTGCACTTGGCGGATTATTATTTGGCTATGACACAGCAGTAATTTCGGGAGCAATAGGCAATCTAAACGAATATTTTCATTTGACGCCTGTTGAAACTGGCTGGGCAATTTCAAGTGCACTTGTTGGCTGTTTAATAGGGGCTTTTTTCTCTGATTATTTAAGTAATAAATTTGGACGAAAAGCTACAATGATTATAACAGCTATTCTCTTTATTCTAAATTCTGTCGGAACGGCACTGCCTAATTCATTCACAATCTTTGTACTATTTCGTATTGTTGGCGGAATTGGTGTTGGTATAGCTTCTATGGTCGTACCGATGTACATCGCCGAAATAGCTCCTCCAAAAAGACGTGGTGCTTTAGTAGGAAACTATCAATTAGCCATCGTTATTGGTATTGTTGTGGTTTATTTTGTAAATTATTTTATCGCTTTACAAGGTGATGCGCATTGGAATTTGAATATAGGTTGGCGTTGGATGTTTGGTTCTGAAATTATTCCTTCTATTCTATTTCTCGTTTTTATATTTCTAATTCCCGAAAGCCCTAGATGGTTATTACAAAAGGGGAAATCAGAACAAGCAGTTGCTGTCTTAGAAAAAATAAACTTACCTGAAGACGTGGCTCAATTGCAATCTGAAATTCAAAATTCATTGGAACAAGAAGACAAAGGTCAGTGGAACAATCTAATAAATCCAATCTATAAAAAAGCACTGTTTGTTGGAATTGGACTTTCGATTTTACAACAGCTAACAGGTATCAATGCTATATTATATTATGCTCCAGAAATTTTTAAAAGCCTAGGTAGTTCAACTGACGCTTCTTTGTTGGAAACTAGTATTTTAGGTGTTGTAAACTTAATTTTTACTTTATTAGCCATTAAATGGGTTGACAAAATGGGAAGAAAACCTTTGCTTTACATTGGTTCAACTGGAATGACTATTTCATTGGCAGCAGTAGGTTTTTTTATATACAATGAAGCCGTTGGGAATTATGTACTACCCTTTTTAATACTTTTTATGGCTTCCTTTAGTATTTCTTGGGGACCAATTGTTTGGATTTTATTATCTGAAATTTTTCCGAATAAAATTAGAAGTTTGGCATTGGCGATTAGTGTTTTTATTCAATGGGTTGCCAATTTTATTGTAACACAACTTTTTCCAAGTTTGGTTGAAAACCAATGGTTAAAAGATAATTTTAATGGTGCTTTTCCGTTTTATTTGTTTTCTGTAATCTGCTTATTTTCTTTATTTTTCGTTTGGAAAAAAGTACCTGAAACCAAAAATAAAAGTCTAGAACAAATGGATGCCTTATGGAAATAAAAAAAACACTCT
>JBIPOM010000128.1:0-6027 GCA_044379175.1 Flavobacterium sp.
TTTTTTGTAGAACGAAAAGAGATACGCAAGCGGTTGCAGAAAAATTAATTGAAGACGGGTATAATGCTGCTGCACTACACGGAGATTTATCGCAAGCACAACGTGATGGCGTAATGAAATCGTTCCGTGGAAGACAAATTCAAATGCTTGTTGCGACTGACGTTGCAGCTCGTGGAATTGACGTAGATAACATTACTCACGTAATCAATTATCAATTACCAGACGAAATTGAAACGTATACGCACCGTTCAGGTCGTACAGGTCGTGCCGGAAAATCGGGTACTTCGTTTGTAATTATTACGAAAAGTGAAATCAGAAAAATTCACTCAATTGAGCGAATTATTAAAACGAAATTTGAAGAGAAAGCGATTCCTTCTGGAATGGAAATCTGCGAAATTCAGTTATTACACTTAGCGAACAAAATTAAAGATACAGAAACAGATCATTCAATTGATACGTATTTACCTTCAATTATGGAGTTGTTACAAGACATTCCTAAAGAAGAATTAATCAAAAAAGTAATTTCTGTAGAATTTAATCGTTTCTTAAACTATTACAAAAAATCTAAAGATTTAGCTTCTCAAACTGGTGCTTCTAGTAGAGCTGAAATTCCTTCTGATGGTACTGTAAGATATTTTATTAATATTGGTACAAGAGATGATTATGATTGGATGACGTTGAAAGATTATTTACGTGATACTTTACAAGTAGGTCAAGATGACGTATTTAAAGTAGACTGTAAAGAAGGTTTTTCTTTCTTTAATACTAATGCTGAATTGGCAGAAAAAGTAATGGAAGTTTTGAATGCTGTAAATATTAATGGTAGAAAAATTAACGTTGAAATTTCTAAAAATGACGGTGGCGGACGCAGAGACCATAACGGAAGAAGTGGTGGAAGATCTGGCGGAAGCGGATTCTCAGGTAGACGTGAAGGCGGAAGTTCTGGTGGATATAGAGGAAATTCTGGTAGTGGAAATCGTGAAGGCGGTGGATATAGAGGAAACTCAGGTGGCGGAAACCGAGAAGGTGGTGGCTACAGAGGAAATTCTGGTGGCGGAAATCGTGAAGGTGGTTTCAATCGTGAAGGCGGAAGTGGTTTCAGACCAAGAACTTCATCAACTGGAGGAAGCGATAGAAGAAGTTCTGAATCTCGTGACAGCGGAAGAAGAGGTGAAGGACGTTCAACAGAAAGAAGAAGTTCTGGATTTGAAGGAGCAAGAAGAACACCAAGAAGATCAAACGACTAATTTTTTAGTTTAAATATAACAATCCCGATTCGTGTATTCGTTTCGGGATTTTTTATCAGTCATTGCGAGGAACGAAGAAGTCTTACACACACTAAGCCCAAACTTTTCTTGCTGAAAGCATCTCTCTATGGTAAAATGAATTACGTGAGACCCCTTCTGGGTGACAAATATTGTGTGTATGGTTGTTGCTAGAAAATCTTGCAACAAACTTTTTTATAATCTTATGTTAACAACATTTCCAATTTAAAATTAAATCTTATTTTTGTAAAAATATATTCTCATATGAAAAAAATAGTTTTTCTAATTTTAATTTTAAATGCTCTGTTTGGGTTTTCTCAATCCGATTCATTGCAAATAAAAGTGAAAGGAAAAATTATAGATATTAAAACTAAAACACCAATTGCTAGAGTAACGGTTTTAAACAAAAATACTTCCGCAGTTATTTTAGCTTCTGAAAATGGTGATTTTGAAATTGCTGCGAAAATAAATGATAAATTGTTGTTTTCTCATTTGGGTTATAATTATGCTGAGGTTGTTGTAAATCAAAAATGGTATGCTGCTAATCAAACTGTTTTTTTAAGTTATAAAGAAAATGAAATTGAAACGGTTTTAGTTACTAACTACACCTTAACCGGCTATTTGCAAATTGATACAAAATTAATTCCTGTAAATGAAAACTATCGCTATAATATTGCAGGCTTAAATTTAGGTTACGAACCTGGAATGAAAGCTAAAAATGCTACAGAAAACTTATTAAAAGCGTTGTCTAATCCAGTAGATTTAGTATATTCATTATTTAATACAAAAGAAAAAGATTTCAAGAAATTAATTGATTTGAAAAAAGACACCCATTTTTCTGCCATTTTAAGTAATAATACAAACAGAGAGGTTTTAACGATGTTACTACAATTGGACAAAAATGAAATTGATAAAATATTAGAGAAATGTAATTATTCTAAAAGTTTTATCAATTCAGCAAGTGATTTACAAGTTTTAGATGCGTTGACTACTTCTTATAATGATTATAAAGTTTTGAAGAGAAAGTAGTTTAAGTAAAAAGTAAAAAGTAAAAAGTAAAAAGTAAAAAGTGTCAAGTAGCTATTTACAACTCCCAACTCATTACTGAAAACTATTCCACAAACTGCTTCTCAATATAGTCAATATCTTTAATCGTTTTTCTGGTCCAATCTAAACGTTTTTCCAAGATTTCTTCTTCGGTAAGTTGCCAGTTGATTTCTGATTGTCGCATTCTGTTTGTAATATCTTGAATCACTAAAGCGGCCGAAACAGAAATATTTAAACTTTCTGTAAAACCCACCATCGGAATTTTAATAAACCCATCTGCTTCTTTCATCACTTCATCAGAAAGTCCGTCTATTTCAGTTCCGAAGAATATAGCCGATTTTTTAGTCACATCAAATTCATCTAACATACACGAATCGTTATGCGGTGTAGTAGCGATAATTTGATATCCTTGCGATCTCAAACTCGCAATGCAACTTTTCATATCTAGATGTTGGTTGATATCCACCCATTTTTCGGCACCCATTGCAATTTGTTTGTCAATCGCTTTTCCATATCGTTGTTCTACAATATGTAAATTTTGAATTCCAAAAACCTCACAACTTCTCATAACAGCACTAGTATTATGAAGTTGATATACATCTTCCATAGCAATAGTAAAATGATTGGTTCTGTTTTTTAGTACTTCAATAAATCTGTTTTTTCTGTTTTCAGACATAAAGTTTTCTAAATATGCTAATAAAGCGAGTTTGTTTTTTGGCATTTTCTTAAATTTACTGCAAAGTAACAAAAATTATGCAAAAGAAAATAGTTGTTTTAACAGGAGCAGGAATGAGTGCCGAAAGCGGGATTTCTACATTTAGAGATTCCAACGGACTTTGGGAAAATCACGATATTATGGAAGTCGCATCACCGATTGGTTGGAAGAATAATCCAGCTTTGGTTTTGGATTTTTATAATAAACGTCGTGCACAGTTGAAAGAAGTTCAACCAAATAAAGGTCATGAAATTTTAGCCGAATTAGAACAAAATTTCAACGTACAAATTATTACTCAAAACGTGGATAATTTACACGAACGAGCTGGAAGTAAAAATATTTTGCATTTACATGGCGAATTGGTAAAAGTGCGTGGAGAGTTTTCGGAAGAAGAAAGTATTTATTGCGAAAACGACATTCAACTGGGTGACATGAACCAAAAAGAGGAACAGTTACGACCAAATATTGTATGGTTTGGCGAACAAGTTCCAGCAATAGATTTAGCAATTCCACACATGCAAACGGCCGATATTGTTCTTGTCATTGGAACTTCGTTACAAGTGTATCCTGCTGCTGGTTTGTTGCATTATGCGAAATCTCACGTTCCAGTATATTATATCGATTCGAATCCAGCAACCATTTACGATTTACAAAATCCGTTAGAAGTTTTGCAAATGAGTGCCAGTGAAGGAATGGAGATTTTGAAAGAGAAATTACAAGTTAAAAACACAGATTATTAAAATTATAAAAATTTCTCTAATCTGTGTTGTAAAAAAAATACACTTCAAATTTTATTCAAAAAAACTCCAATCTAATTACTAATTACTAATCACTAATCACTAAATTTGCACTTTTAAAAAACAACACAACATCATGCAATTAACAGAATTAAATGCTGTTTCGCCAATAGACGGACGCTACAGAAGTAAAACAAAATCGTTATCCGCTTATTTTTCAGAGGAAGCGTTAATAAAATATAGAGTTTTAGTTGAGGTAGAATATTTTATATCTATGTGTGAATATGATGTGCCTCAATTACAAGGTGTAGACAAAAATTTATTTGGAAAATTGAGAGGGATTTATGAAAATTTCTCAACGGAAGATGCACTTTGGATTAAGGAAACAGAAAAAATAACCAACCACGATGTAAAAGCGGTTGAATATTTTATTAAAAAGAAATTTGATGAATTTGGATTGGAAAAATTTAAAGAATTTATTCACTTCGGATTAACATCTCAAGATATCAACAATACGGCTATCCCACTTTCTACAAAAGAAGCATTTGAAAATGTGTATTTGCCAAGTTTAATTGCGATTGTTCAGAAATTAAAAGAACTTTCTGTAGAATGGTCGGATATTCCATTATTAGCACGCACGCATGGACAACCTGCATCGCCAACGCGTTTAGGAAAAGAAATTTTAGTTTTTGTAGAACGTATCGAAGAACAAATGCGTTTGTTGTTTAATGTGCCATTTGCAGCTAAATTTGGTGGTGCAACAGGAAATTATAATGCACATAAAGTAGCCTATCCAAGTCACGATTGGAAAGCTTTCGGTTCTCAATTTGTGGAAGAAAATTTAGGATTACGTCATTCGTTTCCAACTACGCAAATTGAACATTACGACCATTTTGCAGCTTTTTTTGACGCATTAAAGCGAATAAATACAATATTAATCGATTTAGATAGAGATATTTGGACCTACGTGTCTATGGATTATTTTAAGCAAAAAATCAAAGCAGGTGAAATTGGTTCTTCAGCGATGCCACATAAAGTAAATCCAATTGATTTTGAAAACTCCGAAGGAAATTTAGGAATTGCGAATGCTATTTTCGAACATTTATCTGCAAAATTACCACTTTCAAGATTACAACGTGATTTAACAGATAGTACTGTTTTACGAAATATTGGAGTGCCAATTGGACATACGCTTATTGCCTTTGAATCGACATTAAAAGGATTGAATAAATTACTATTAAACGAAGTAAAATTTGCCGAAGATTTAGAGAAAAATTGGGCAGTTGTAGCAGAAGCCATTCAAACGATTTTACGTCGTGAAGGGTATCCAAATCCATACGAAGCGTTAAAGGATTTAACAAGAACGAACACAGTTATCAATAAAGAATCCATTCATGCATTTATTGAAACGTTGCAAGTTTCTAACGAGATTAAAACAGAATTAAAAGCGATAACGCCAAGTAATTATTTGGGGATTTAATTTTTCATTCAGTATCTGGTACTAATAAAAAAATCCATTCCAATAAATCGGAATGGATTTTTACTTTTCAGACCTAACAGGTTTTTAAAACCTGTTAGGTCTAATATTATACTATCTCGAATAATTCGGAGCTTCTTTAGTTATTGTAACATTGTGTGGATGACTTTCGCTAATTCCGCTTGATGTTAATCGTACAAATCGGCTGGTTGCTTGTAAAGTTTCTATGTTTTTAGCTCCACAATACCCCATTCCAGCACGAAGTCCGCCAATAAATTGTTGCATACTTTCGTTTAGTTCTCCTTTGTAGGGTACACGACCTACAATTCCTTCTGGAACTAATTTTTTTACATCATCTTCCACATCTTGGAAATATCTGTCTTTCGAACCTTCTTTCATAGCTTCAACAGAACCCATTCCACGGTACGATTTAAATTTTCTTCCTTCAAAAATAATAGTTTCTCCTGGAGATTCTTTCGTGCCTGCTAGCATCGAACCTAACATCACACAAGAAGCTCCTGCAGCTAATGCTTTCGGAATATCTCCAGTATATCGAACACCACCATCAGCAATTACTGGTATTCCAGTTCCTTCTAAAGCGGCAGCCACTTCTAAAACGGCAGAAAATTGAGGGAAACCTACACCAGCTACTACACGAGTCGTGCAAATAGAACCAGGTCCAATTCCAACTTTTACAGCATCAGCACCATTTTCAGCTAAATATAAAGCCGCTTCTGGTGTAGCTATATTTCCAACCACAACATCAATTTCTGGAAATTTGTTTTT
>JBIPOM010000129.1:0-5959 GCA_044379175.1 Flavobacterium sp.
TGTTTGTTTTGAGTTTTATTATGCAGGTTAAAACAACAACAGTGATTTACATAAATATTTGATTACCAATTGAAAACTCTACTCCGCCAAAAGGTGTGCAAAGATACTATTTTTTTGGTAAATACAAATATTTTTATGTAAAAACCAATAAATTAAAACAAGATTCCCAAAGAAAGTTGAAAAACAGAGTTTTTATTATCTGTGTTGGGTTGCAATTCTGTCAATCCCATGCCATATCTGGCTTGTGCAAATATGGAATTCGTAATTTTTAATCCCAATCCCGCATTTGCAGTTACATCAAACGTATTGGATTTATCAATATTAAAATTATTTTTTTCACTTAATAAAAACCCTACCTGAGGTCCAACGTCAAAAGATATACTTTTTGAAAGATGAATTTGTAGCATGGCAGGTATGACGATATATCCCAATTCATTTTTATAATCCGATAATGCTGTATCGTAAGAAGCACCTTGGGTGGTATATAACAATTCAGGTTGAAATGACAAGCCTTTTGTTAAACCAATTTTTGCCACGACACCCGCATGATAATTTACAATAGCATTGGTCTTTATTTTTGATCCCGATACATTGGCATAATTAGCACCCGCTTTTATTCCAAATTGAACACTTTGAGCGTAACTCATTTGTACAAAAAACAAAACAATGAGGCAAATTTGAATGATTTTTTTCATATTTAAGATTTTAAAATTTAATTCTTTTCACTTTTTACTTTTCACTTTTTACTTTTTACATTTTACTTTTTACTTTTCACTTAACTCTTCCAGCTTCTCATTCACCAACTCTATTACCAATTCAAATTGTTCATTTTTAGTCAAATTAGAATTGTCTATTTCAATGGCATCTTCAGCTTTTACCAATGGTGAATCTTCTCTGTGCGTGTCAATATAGTCGCGTTCTTGTACATTTTGTAGTACTTCTTCAAAAGTCACTTGTTGCCCTTTTTCAAGTAGTTCGTCAAAGCGACGTTGGGCTTTGGTTTGTGGACTTGCTGTCATAAATAATTTCAAATCGGCATTTGGAAAAACAACAGTTCCAATATCACGACCGTCCATTACGATGCCTTTATTTTGTCCCATTTGTTGTTGCTGTTCCACTAATTTAGCTCGAACTTCGGATATTTCAGCAATTTTACTCACCAAACGTGACACTTCAATAGTACGAATGGCTTGTTCTATGTTTTCATTATTTAAATACATTTCTGCAAAGCCCAATATTTCATTAAAACGAAATTGTAATGAAACATTAGATAAATTTTTGATTAATCCTTCTGCATCTAAATGCGTTTCCGAAACAAAATTATGCTGCATTGCAAAATAAGCTACTGCCCGATACATTGCACCGGTATCTACATAAATATAACCAAGTTCTTTAGCAATTTGTTTGGCTAAAGTACTTTTTCCTGTGGACGAAAATCCGTCAATTGCTATGGTAATTTTTTTCATTTTATAAACATTTGTTTTCCCTTTACCTTTTACCAAAAACCTTTAACCCTATTAATCCAAATTAATCAGTAAACCAAAAATACTCGAATTGGCTGCAACCGTATAACGTGAATGTGAAAAATCAAATCGTACTTTATTGAACCGCAAACTAAAACCTGCTGAGATTCCAGAAAAATTTCTTTGGTCGATAATATTTAATTCTTGTCCTCTTCTAAAATTATATCCTAAACGAACATTAAATGCTTTTTCTGGAAACAATTCTGCACCTATAATAACATGTCGTAAAGCATTATTAAAAAAAGATATTTTTTCAGGTTCCGAAGAACCATCTAGGCTACCTTTTGCTCTATTTGGATTTTCAAAAGCTATATTCCATTGCTGCAAATTCTCAAATGTAAGATGCCATCTAATCGGAACATTTTCTACTAATTGAGAAATTCCAGCTGTAATTTCAAAGGGTAATTTTTCTCTTGTGGTTTCGTATGGTGTAATTTGATAACCAATATTTCTAAATGAAATACCATAATTAATGTCGTTTCTATCATCAATATATAAAAATCCAATATCAGTAGCTACTCCAAATGAATTATAGGATTCTAAAGCAGAAGTAATCAATTTCACATTAGTACCTGCATAAAAATTAGTCCATGGAATATTATACGAATATCCAAAAGACAAAGCACCTTCTGAACCTGTAAAATTATTTGTAGGATTACCCAATTCATCATATCCATCAAAATTTCCGTAATTTACATAAGTTGCACCCATGTGAAACGTTTGCACATGTCTGTCCCATGTATATGCAAAATTTGCGGTACCATAAGCTACTTCTCCAAAGTAATTACTGTAACTTGTGGCTAATTGCTTGTGCATCTTTGGGTTTATTGTAGCTGGATTAAAAATGGCTTGATTAACATCATAATCAACAATAGTAACTGTTTTTCCACCCAATGCTGCTTGTCTTGGAGACTGCACTAAATTCAGAAACTGGTATACCGACTGCCCTCCTACTTGTGCATAAATAGGCAAAACAAAAACAATAAATATCGGTAAAAGTTTTCTAAGCATTTTTCTGTTATTATATAATAACGCAGTTGCGAAGATAAAATTATATATTAGAATGTGAAAATTTAGTTTTATTTGTTTTTGCTTTATTATCTAAAGAATTATTTAGCAGGTAAAAACTTAATTGAAACCGAATTAGTACAATAACGCTGCCCCGTAGTTTCTTGAGGTCCGTCATCAAAAACATGCCCTAAATGCCCACCACATTTGGCACACATTACTTCTGTACGAATCATGCCATAGGAAGTATCCTTGTGATAAATTGTAGCTCCTTTTATTGCCTCATCAAAAGAAGGCCATCCACAATGCGAATCGAATTTAGTATCGGATGTGAATAAAGGATTTTCACAAGCCGCACACACATACATTCCTTTTTCGAAATGTTTGTCGTATGCTCCAGTATAAGGACGTTCTGTACCTTTTTCTCTTAAAACTTCATATTCTTCTGGCGTAAGTTGCGCTTTCCATTCTGCATCTGTTTTCACAATTTTAAAATCCATCGTGTCTTTTTTTATTTGAATTTGTTTTGAAATTTCTTTATCTACTTTATCAATAACTGCTTTTTTAATTTCAGCATTTTTAGTTTGACTATTACAAGACGTAAAACTAAATACAAGTAGGATTATAAATATATTTTTCATAATTTTTTTATTTCTATAAAATTACAAAAAAGTTACACTTGTGATTTAAATTTAATAAATTTTAAGGAATAAATAACTTTTGTCAATCTAATTGAATCATTTAATAAAAAAACCAGAACTGAATTCTGGTTTTATATTTTGATTTTATTTTACTTTATATATAATGTTTTTATTCTTTCAATAGGTCCGCCGCATTTCACTTCATGACAACTAATACAAGCATTTACCATAGTATTAAAACTTTCTTTTGTGTTTATAGACCCGTAAATTTCGGACTGTGTTTTTAAGTAAAATCCAGCTTTAGTATTAAAAAAGTCGTCTTTTTCTTTGTTTTTAGTCATTTTAGCTTTCGAAATATTATAAAAATAACTAGGCATTTTACCTAATGAATCATTTTTCAAAATCTTTTCACGCAACAATTTGTTATGCACATACATTTGTTCCATTAGCGTCGCCATTTCTGAAGCTACATACATTTTTAATTCTTCCTTTGGTTTTTCGCAAGTTGCATTTTCTTCTTCTGTTTTCTTCTGATTACAACTCAAAAAAAACACAAAAACTATAGCTAAAAGATACTTCATTATTTAGAAATTAAAACGCCGTGAGCTAAGAACTTATATTCTGTTTTAGGAACTGTAATTTTTGCAATGTCTTCTGAAGTTTTTCCTTCGTCTTCCGCATAATGTTTCAATTCTGCAACAGAAGTTTCTTCTACAAAGGCTTTTCCTTCAATAATAGTTTCTCTTTTTTGAGCGTTCATTGGCACAAAAAATCCATAATCTTTAAACTTAACAAATGCAGTTTCTTCATTTCCTAAATCTAAAGTCATCCAACATCCTTTATTTTGACAAATCTCATTAATTTTAGAAGCTACTTTTACCTGAATTGTATCTCCCAATTTTAACGTTTTGTATTTTTTCAATAATACATCCTTTGTAATCGCATTTTCATCTGTAATTTTTTCACCAAAAGAGGTAAAAACAAGTTTATCCGATACTTTTGTCTCTTTTTTGTTACATGAAATTACTAGTAAAAATAGGGTTAAAATAAAAAGTACTTTTTTCATATCATTGAAATTATTTAGTTTATAAAAAACAAATTTAATCAATAAAAACAAATTTTGTTAATAATTATTCAAAAAATGAATCTTTAGCAATATTTTATTTAATAAATTTGTAAAAATTTTTATAAAGAAAAATTCATACCTCTTTTACAAATGAATAGCTTACAAAAAGAAATTAAAATCATAAAAAGCGCTACTTCAAAAATTAATGAAGTGGATTTTGAAAACCTAACATTCGGAAATACGTTTACGGATCATATGTTAATTTGTGATTTTAAAAATGGCGCTTGGGAACAACCAATAATAAAAGCATACGAACCTTTTACAATTGACCCATCAGCCAAAGTGTTTCATTACGGACAAGCTATTTTTGAAGGTATGAAAGCCTATAAAGATGCAAACGATGATGTATGGTTGTTTCGACCAGACGAAAATCATGTGCGATTTAATAAAAGTGCGGTTCGTATGGCAATGCCAGAAGTTCCAGAAGAAATTTTTATTGACGGATTAAAACAACTTTTAAATTTAGAAAGAGATTGGGTGAAGTTTGGAAATGGGAATTCGTTATACATTAGACCATTTATGATTGCTATTGGAAGCGGTGTAATTGCGCAACCTTCTACTCAATATCGTTTTATGATTATTTTATCGCCTGCAAAATCTTATTATTCTGGTGAAGTTAAAGTAATAATTGCTGAACATTATAGTCGTGCTGCAAATGGTGGAATTGGTGCTGCAAAAGCTGCGGGAAATTATTCAGCGCAATTTTATCCAACAAAATTAGCGAATGATTTAGGCTACCAACAAATTATTTGGACTGACGATGCTACGCATACAAAATTAGAAGAAGCAGGGACTATGAATGTATTTTTCAGAATTGGCGATACATTATTAACTGCTCCAACTTCAGAACGAATTTTGGATGGCGTTACAAGAAAATCGGTTTTAGATATTGCAAAGAGAGACAATATTGCTTTAGAAGTCCGTCCTGTTTTGGTAGAAGAATTAGTTGCTGCTGCCAAAAACGGTACTTTGAAAGAAATTTTTGGTGCTGGAACCGCTGCAGTTATTAATCCAATTATAGGTTTCTCATTTAGAGATGAATATTTTGAATTACCTAAATTAGACCATTCATTTGCATTAAGTTTAAAAGAAAAATTAAATAATATTCAATATAAATTAGCAGAAGATACGTTTGGTTGGACCGTGAAGGTGTAATCTTTTTTATAAAGCCAGTTCAATATTTCAGAACATGGTTTGTCTTGTTTAATTTATTTGTTGCATATAATATGCTCTATCTTGCGAAACTTATTTCAACATCTCATTAACGTCAGACTGTGAAAAAACTTCACAATCTCAATAACAAATATAGTTAAAAAGTTATTTGAAAAATAGGAATCTTGTTTTTTGTAATGTAACTATAAAAATTAACTTAGCTTAAATCGAAGTAATACAAGTTGTGTGTTTAGATTTTAAAATGAAAAAGGAGTTTTTTCACAGCCTGACGTTTTGCAGCTACAAGAAGGTCGGGCGATTTCGAAGCACTAAACTGTCTGCCAGTACTGAACTTGATACGAAGCACAAAGCTTCATTTAACCACTGAACCGCCAATTTCTTGTAGGTGCTGTTATGTGCTGTATTTCTTCTCATTCGTCAGTATTTGTTCAACCCAAGAAAGTCGTTCTGCGATTTCACTATTTTCGTTGTTGTAAAATGCTTTTTCT
>JBIPOM010000022.1:0-20610 GCA_044379175.1 Flavobacterium sp.
AAGACTATAATTTTGAACTTTCGGATTTAAATTAAATTTTACTTTTGTGATATTTTCTGTATTGTTTATAAAATTTATATTGTGAGGTGGATCACAACTTGTAATAAAAACTAATAAAAACAGAATAATTATAAATTTTTTCATATTATGTTATTGATCAATTGTTACGCTTTCAACTTTATCATTTTTAAAATTTACATACATAACTTCTATTGGACTTTGTGTCGCTTTTGCATTAGGTATTGAAACAATAAACATCCAAGAATTATCAGAATAATTATACTTTTTAATATTTTTTGTGTCCAGTAATTCAATAATATTTTTTTTTGACTTTCCTTTTAAACGATTATTTTTAACTATATCATTTATCATATAAAATTGTTCGCTTTCTTCCGATTTCCATTTTTCAGTATCAAATTGATTATTTATGCAGCTGAATAAAAATATAAAAAAAAGTAAAAAAGATGTTTTTTATAGTTCTTTTGTTTTATTGAAATAAAACTTTTTTAATTCGAAACTCATTTTCGTTGTTTTTTTGGTAATATTCTATCAACTGTTTAATAAGTAGCTAAACGTGAAAAATTGTTACAAAAAAATCCTGTCGTGATTTGTATCAGACAGGATTTTTATTAATCGAATTTATTTTTAAAATAATATTTGCTATCTAAATCGTCAATGTCGTCGTCTAAAACATTGGTTTTAAATGCCTTTGGTTTGGGTTTTCCTGCAGCAACTTTCTTTTTCCAAAGTTCAAAATTATCTTTAGAAAGTTTTTTTCGCATAATTTCGGTTACTTCGCTTTCGGAAATACCAAATTCTTCTTTAATTACTTCAAAAGGTTTTTTTTCCTCCTGAGCCATACTAATTACACGTTCTGTTTCTTCGTAATTTAGTTCAATCTTTTTACTTTTTTTCATTAGTGAAAAGCATAATTTGTTAATTTTTCTATTTTGTTTTTAAATTATTATCCAATATTATTAAAAAAAATATGTTGAAGCAAAAAAATAGATGTTTTTTTTAAAGAATTTTTCTGAAAGTTAAATTTATTCTTGCATTTTTTGGCTGAGTGGCTTTTGGAATTTGATGTTTATAATGAACTTGGGCACCATTTTTCATGACTAATAAGCTACCATGTTCCAATAATAAAGATTGCTTGAACTCTTTTTTTGTATTGTGCTTTATTTGAAACATTCTTGCCTCTCCAAAGCTTACGGAAGCTATAACGGGATCTCTACCTAATTCTTTTTCGTTATCGGCATGCCAACCGTTGCTGTCTTTTTCGTTTCTATATAAATTTAATAAAATGGTTGTAAAGTGTTCATTTATAGTGTTTTCAATTTCATCTTTTATGAAGGTAAGCGTAGTATTTAGTGGATGTGGATGCATTACAATATTGGAATATCCATAAGATTTCTCTTCATTTCCATAAAGAGCTGTTAATCTGGGTTGCGCTATTTTTTTTCCAAAAATGGTAATGTCATCTTGTTGCCAAGCTATTTCTTTAGATAGCGTTTCTAAAAATAAATCGGCTTTTTCTTTAGAGAAAAAATTTGGATAATAAATAAACTCGGCATCGGGTAAATTTAAAAATATAGGTTCTTTATCAAATAAATTAAGCATAAAAAAGCGATGATTTATACCGCTAATTTATTGCAATTTTTTGATATTAGAGTCTCTTTTTTGAAAAATTAAGATTCATTATTAAAATAGCTAAAATAATTAATAGTATTCCACACCATTGCCAAACAACAACTTTTTCATTTAAAATTAAGAAGGCCATTAGAACAGAAACGGGTAACTCTAATGAAGCAACGATACTACCTAAACCCAAACCTGTTTTTGGAAAACCTGCATTTAGCAACATTGGCGGAATAATCGTTCCAAAAAGTGCTAAAAACAAGCCGTATTTTTTAAAAATCTCAATGTTTAAAAATCCAACTTGTGTAAATGCCGAAAAAGTAAACACAATTACTGCTCCACCTAAAAGCATATACAAACTTCGTTGAGCGGATGAAATTCCCAAAGCTACTTTATTTGCAGTAAACATGGTTGTGGTGAATGATGCTGCCGCTAAAATTCCCCAAAAAATGCCCCTCCAATCTAGTTGAATAGTAAATTCATACAATTTTGTGGCTAAAAAAGTTCCAAATAAAACAATAATTACCGAAATTATCTTTTGGGTAGAAGGTCGTTTTTTATCTAAAATCCATTCTAATAGGACGCCCATCCATACGGTTTGCATAAGAAGTACAATAGCAATAGAAACGTCTATGTATTTTACACATAAATAATAAAAAACACTTGTCATTCCTAATGAAGTTCCAGCAATCATAAGTTGAAAAATATTTTTTGAACTGGCTTTTTGAGCTTTTTCTTTCTTGAAAAATTTTTGGAATAAATTGATGAATAGCATGCCAAGTATTCCATATATAAATTGGGAAGAAGTTACTTCTGCAGTAGTAAAACCATCTTTATATGCAAGTTTTACGAAGGTGGCTAACATGCCATAACTGGTAGCCCCTAATGCTACTAAGAAAACGCCTTTTAGTATATTGTTTTTCATTAATCATTCTTTATTAAGTCAACAAAGGTAGTTATAAAAAAGACCATTATTTTTTTCCGTCTTCAACTAAATCTTTAAGATGAATTCGAAGGGCATTTACAGATATACTAATTTCCCAAAATGAAATACCTAATGAAATAAGTAACGATAATAAACTGATGCCAAAAATATAAATTCCGATAGTTTCATAATTTAAAAACAATAAAAACATCGCAAAAACAGATAAAAACAAACATAAAACTCCAAAAAGTTGCATGTATCTAATCAATGTAATTCTTTGGTTGAGGTTTTTAATTTCAATTAAAATAGATTTATTATGGTCTTGGTCGTAGTTTTTCTTTAAATTTCTTACAATCTGCGCAATGGTTAAAAATCTATTGGTATAAGCTAATAAAATTAGTGATGTTGCAGAAAACAATAAAGCTGGAGTTTCAATAGAAAGATTCATTTTTCTTATTTTAAGTATGAAATTTAATTTTTTAAAGGTAATTCATTTAGGTAAAACGATGTAACTTTTATATCATTTTTACGTCTTACAAGTAATTAAATTCAAATATTTATTAATTTTTCATGAAAAAACTTATTCTAAATTTCTTGTTCTCTACATGTTTTGTGCTTTTTGCTTTTGCTCAAGATACTACAAAAGTTAAAAAAGAGGATATTCAAAAAGAAAATCAGATTGAAGAGGTTAAAATTATTAAACAAAAAAAAGCGATTGAACAAAAACCAGATCGAACTATATTTAATATCTCGGATCAACCGAATTTAAACGCGGGAACTTTAATGGAAACCATCAAGCAATTGCCTGGTTTAATTTCTTCAGATGTAGCTGGAATGATGTATCAAGGAAAACAATTAGAAGTTTTTTTAGATGGAAGACCATTAAATATTTCAAGTGCAGAATTGAATTCTTTTTTAGAAGGAATGCCCGCTAATTCTGTGGAGCGAATTGAAGTGATTACGCAGCCAGGAGCTGAGTTTCCAGCTACTTCAGGGGGTGCTATTTTAAATATAATTACAAACAGAAATGCAAAAAAATACCTAAGTGCTACCTATACAAGTAGTTCCGCTTTTAATACATATGATACTACCCGATTTAGAACCTACAATAGCGTATTGTTAAATGCTAAGAATAAATATTTTGGTTGGCAATTAAATTTCGGGCAAAATTATCGTGAAAATGCTACTTGGTCTGAGTTTTTAAACACCAACTCAAACACTGTTTTGTCTAAGGTTGCGAGTGATAAATTGAATCGATCACAGTTTTTAAAATCAGGTGTTACTTTTGATATCAAAAAAGATAGATTATTATTGAATTACGATATTAATATGGCAAATGGCAATAGTGATACTGAAGGTTTTGGTCTTGGATTTATTACTTCAGATATAGGAAAATCGCACAACATCAGACAAGATGCTACAATTACGTATCAAAAAAGATTTAATAACAAAAGTCGAAAATTAGATTTTGTTTTTAATTTTAACAACAATAAAAATGATTTTAGTTTGTTTTCAAATATTCAAGATAATTTAGTTTTAGATAATTTTTCTGATCAGAACTTTTTTAGTGGTAAATTTGATTATTCACAGGGTTTACAAATTTTTGATGAGGGTAAATTTAGTTTTGGGGCATTATTTGATAAACTCCTTTTTGAAGCTGAAAACTTTGGAAGTATTAATTTAGAGTATCAACGAGTAACTGCAGCAACTTATTTAGAGTTTCAAGCCAAGTATAATAAATTTGATTTTATTATAGGTTCTAGAGCAGAAAAGTACGAAATTAATGGAAAAACAACTTCTGCTGATTTGATTCCTTTTGACCAATTTAGATGGTTTCCGAACGCTACCGTTCAATATAACGTAACGCCGCAAATTCTTTTTAATATGAATTATAACAAGAAAATTACGTTGCCATCCACTTCTGCATTAAATCCAAACAATACCACGTATCAAAATCAGAATTTAAATACGGTCGGAAATCCAAATTTACAACCTACAATTTTTGATAATTTTGAATTTAAAATTAGTGCTTTTGATTATGCTTATATAGGCTACAATTTAAGTAGTGCGAAAAATCAAGTAGTACAACAAGTAAATTTAAATGGAAATTTAGTTCAAAGCACCAATTTTAATGCGTCGGAAGTAAAAATTCATAATTTTAATTTTGCACTTCCTTTGCCATATATGCTATTTACAAAAGGCTTAAAAGAAACTATGAAATTTGATTTTAATCCTGATAAAATTAATTTTTTATACCTTTATACTGGATATCAATTGCATCAAATTCCAAATTTAGAAACTAACGGTTTTTGGAATTTGAATCTAATGTCGCAAATAATTTTACCAAAAGATATTAAATTTATTACCGAATTTGGTTTCATCACTTCAGGTGGAAATTACTTTTATTTTGTTGCCGACAAACCATTTAATAATTATTTAGATATGACTTTTAGCAAGAAG
This sequence comes from Flavobacterium sp., assembly GCA_044379175.1. Classification (GTDB taxonomy): domain Bacteria; phylum Bacteroidota; class Bacteroidia; order Flavobacteriales; family Flavobacteriaceae; genus Flavobacterium. The sequence continues at coordinate 5,024 of JBIPOM010000022.1, forward strand.
TTCCTAAAAGATCAATTAACGGTTACTATTTTTGGCGATGATATTTTTAATATGAATAGAAGTTTTTTCCGACCAATAAACGATCCATTATTGTCGTATAATAAAAATGATACTCGAAAATTTGGTTTTACTATAAATTACAAATTACCTACAAAAAACAAAGGGGCTAAAATAGAACAAAACATGTTAAAAGACGACAAGAAAGAAGAAGGAGGAACAATCATTGGGGGTTAATTTTTTTATCAATAAATAAAGATAATTTTTTCGCACCTATTTCATTTAAATGATCCGCATCGTAGAAATCGGTATTTATAAACATTCTTGATTTTAAAAGATTTAAATATATGCAATTTTGGTTTTTCTGAATCAATTCATTTATAGTTTTAATTGTTTTAGATAATTGAATTTGGTTTAAATTATTATAATAAGAATCATGAGTTGGCGTGGTAATAAATAGAATTTTAATATTCTTTTTTTGACACATTTTGATAATTTCCTGAAGATTTTTTAAATTACCATCATACAATTTAAAGTTATTTGCAGTATGTTTTTTTGCCGTAAATTGCCCTTCAAATTTCTTTCTTTCTTTTGAATTAAAGTTCGTTCCCCAGCCTAAATTAGAAGACGTTATAAATGATTTATTTAAAACATAATGTTTTACTGCTTTTTTTAAATTTAGTAAAATATCATGATTTAAGGTTTCAAAATTATTTGTAAAATGATATTTATTTTCAAAACCATAATACAAGATGTAGTTTTTTAAACGCCATTTTTCAACATCAGTTTCTAAGGTTTCAAATAAACTCGAATAGGATATAGGAATAATCACCGCCTTTAAATTCGTCATTTTTCTTAAATATTTTCCTAATAATACCTCGTCTAAATCTAAAGTTTGCGAAACATAAGCGGTATTAAATGTGTGTTTAGAAAAATATTTTGGATTAACGCCATAAAAAGTATGAGAACTTCCTAAAATCAAGGTGTTAATTTTAGAAGCGTTTTTATCTAAATAGTTTTTTTTTAGCTGATAGTCGTTTGGTATTTTTCGAATTGCAATTTCTAAAACCAAGAAAAAAACAATAATTGGTAGCATAATTTTCAGAATATGTAACCAAAATTGTTTCATTTTATTTTTGGTATCAATTTGGACAATCTGTGATTGAATTTATCCATTGTGCTACTAATGCAACACCTTCGTCATGAACAATAGTTCTTCCTAAAAACGGCATTCTGTAGTAAGGATCATTGCTGGTTAATCTAAAGTATAAAAGAGACTGCGATACATTGCCTGGTTTTATTATCCTACCTTCCATTCCTGTAATAATGTGGTTTGGCGCTACACAAACACCCATATTTGATAAGTTAGTTGTTTCATTAAACTCAAATTTTAAATTAAAAAAGGAAGCATAACCACCAGGTTGATGACAATGAGCACAATTTGCATCAAAATAAGAACGAACTCTTGTTTCTATTGGTTTAGAAGTGTCTTTATAATCTACTACTGAATTAATGGTATTTGGCGTATTTGAATCCAGCATACCAAGTGATTTCCATTTCGCTAATTGATTCGAAACTCCATCAATATATGTAAAATTTCCATTTAAATTTTGAGGTTTTATTCCAATAGGCCTTTTTTCATTAAAAATGGTGTGACAACCAACACACTTAAGTTCATTTGGAATATCGTAGTTTATAGATTTTGTTACTGAATTTTCAGTAATCCATGTGATTGGAATTGTACTTCCATTTAAATTAAAGTAAGCTTCTGTTTGAGCCTCATTCCATATATAATTCGCATAAATCCAACCATTCGTATTACGAATCATGATTCTAGTTTCAATAATTTTAGTACTATTATTTGGTTGTACATTATTATAATAAAAACTTTTTATTAATGCACTTCCAACGGGTAATTCTAATATTGAGTGATCATTTATATAAGTTGCTTTAGTACCAATAGGCATCCATACGAATCTTTTCTTTTCAGCATAGTCTGTAAATAACTCACTTTCTGGTTTATATGGTAATACACCTAATGCGGGCTGTTGTTCTTTTATCGCGCCTTGAAAAAAATTATAGTCTGAAAGTTTTGGATACGGAACTTGTGTTAAATCCATTTTTACAGGAGAAATCGGCACGTAAGAATCATTACTATCCTCTTTATTGCAGGATGCGAAAAAAAATAATAATGAAAACAAAAAAGTAAAATTTGCAAATTTCATGTTGATGTATTAAAGTCGCAATATAAAAAAAAATATTAGACATGAAGAATTAATGTTTTGCTAATATTTATTTTGGTTAAAAATTTGATTAAATCCCACTTTGTTACTTTACAACTTTACCTTATATTTGCAATTCATTAAAAAGTTCAATTATTATGTTTGATAATCTTACAGATAAGTTAGATAAAGCATTTCATATACTTAAAGGTCACGGGAAAATCACAGATGTTAATGTTGCAGATACCCTTAAAGAAGTACGTCGAGCATTATTAGATGCCGATGTTAATTTTAAAATTGCAAAAGATTTTACAACTAGAGTAAAGGACAAAGCAATTGGTTCGAACGTTTTAACGACATTGCAACCAGGTCAGTTGTTGGTCAAGTTAGTAAAAGACGAGTTGACCGAATTAATGGGTGGAGATGTCGCAGGGGTAAACTTGTCTGGAAACCCAACCGTTATTTTAATGTCTGGATTACAAGGTTCTGGAAAAACTACTTTTTCGGGTAAGCTTGCCAATTTCTTAAAGACGAAAAAAACAAAGAATCCACTTTTAGTAGCTTGTGATATTTATCGTCCAGCTGCAATTAATCAATTGCACGTTGTAGGAGAACAAATCGGAGTTGAAGTCTATTCAGAACCTGAAAATAAAAATGCGGTTTCAATTGCTGAAAATGCAATTAAATACGCTAAATCTAATGGTTTTAATGTTGTAATTATTGATACTGCAGGTCGTTTAGCTGTTGATGAGGAAATGATGAACGAAATTGCAAACGTTCACAAAGCTATTCAACCTCATGAAACATTATTTGTTGTTGATGCTATGACTGGACAGGATGCCGTGAATACTGCAAAAGCTTTCAATGACAGATTAAATTTCGATGGTGTAATTCTCACCAAATTAGATGGAGATACTCGTGGTGGGGCGGCTATTTCAATTAAATCTGTTGTAAACAAACCTATAAAATTTATTGGTACAGGAGAAAAGATGGACGCTATAGATGTGTTTTATCCTTCTCGTATGGCGGAACGAATATTAGGTATGGGTGACGTGGTTTCTTTGGTTGAAAGAGCACAGGAACAATATAATGAAGAGGAAGCTAGAAAAATTCAGAAAAAAATCGCAAAAAACGAATTTGGTTTTGATGATTTCTTAGCTCAAATACAGCAGATCAAAAAAATGGGAAGCATGAAAGATCTTGTTGGAATGATTCCAGGAGCTGGAAAAGCTTTAAAAGATGTTGAAATTGAAGATGACGCATTTAAACATGTGGAAGCTATTATTCAATCGATGACGCCAAAAGAAAGAAGTAAACCCGCGATTATAGATGTTAAAAGAAAAGCAAGAATTGCAAAAGGAGCAGGAAGAAAAATCGAGGAAGTCAATCAGTTAATGAAACAATTCGATCAAATGAGTAAAATGATGAAAATGATGCAAGGCGGAGGCGGAAAAAAACTAATGCAAATGATGGGTGGAATGAAAGGAATGCCATCCATGCCTGGAATGAAATAAATAAGTTGAAAGTCTTAAAGTTGAAAAGTCGAAAGCCTTTAGCACTTTAAGACTTTTACTTTTAAACTATAAAAACAACAACCATGCAACTATTAGACGGAAAAAAAGTATCAGAAGAAATTAAAGATGAGATTGCTGCCGAAGTAGCAAAAATGAAAGAAAATGGCGAAAAAGTTCCTCATCTAGCAGCAATTATTGTTGGAAATGATGGAGCAAGTTTAACTTATGTTGGAAGTAAAGTAAAAGCGTGTGAAAGAGTGGGATTTGAATCTACTTTAATTAAAATGCCTAGTACAACATCAGAAACGGAATTGTTAAAAAAAATTGCCGAATTAAATGAAAATCCAAATATTGATGGTTTTATTGTGCAATTGCCACTACCTCCACAAATTGACACTCAGGAAGTGATTATGGCTATACGTCCTTCAAAAGATGTAGATGGTTTTCATCCAGAGAATTTTGGTAAAATGGCTTTAGACATGAGTACTTTTATACCTGCAACACCTTTCGGGATTTTGGAATTATTGGAAAGATATAATGTTCAAACGCAAGGTAAACATACAGTTGTTATTGGTAGAAGTCATATAGTAGGACGACCTATGAGTATTTTAATGGGTAGAAAAGGGTTTCCAGGCAATTCAACTGTAACTGTAACACATACTCATACTAAAAATATTACGCAAATAACGTCACAAGCTGATATAATTATTTCTGCACTTGGAGTACCAAATTACTTAAAGGCAGAAATGGTTAAAGATGATGTGGTTATAATAGACGTAGGTATTACTCGTGTTGTGGATGAAACTACTGAAAAAGGGTACAAAATTGTGGGTGATGTCGATTTTGAAAATGTTTCCAAAAAAGCCTCATTTATTACTCCTGTTCCAGGTGGAGTTGGACCTATGACAATAGCAATGTTGTTAAAAAACACATTAATTGCAAGAGAAAACAGTAAGTAAGGTAAGTATAAAAACGCAACTTTTTTAAGTTTTAAAATCTAAAAATTTAGTTAATATATCCTCAATTAGTTGTTTAATTGTTATGATTTCCTATTTTTGCTCGTTGCATTTAAAATCAATTTTAATAAAATGAAAATTCAAAACTTTTTTCTAGTACTATTTTTAACAACTTATTTTTCTACAGTAGCTCAAAACGCGAAAGACGTGCTTTTTACAATAGATACAAATTCCTATAAAATTGATGAGTTTAAGAGAATTTATCTTAAAAATTTAGATTTAGTAAAAGATGATTCTCAAAAAGATTTAAATCAGTATTTAGAATTATTTATTGGTTATAAATTAAAAGTAAATAAGGCATTTCAATTAGGACTTCAAAACAATTCTAAGTATCAAAATGAATTAAGTTCATATAGAAACCAGCTTTCAAAATCGTATATGAATGATTCTAAAGTAACGAATCAGTTGATTGAAGAGGCCTATAATAGAAGTTTGACAGAAATTAAAGCGTCACATATTTTACTTTCATTTGATGAAAATATTAAAGGCGCAGACACCTTAGCTTTTTACAATAAAGCACTTGCTTTAAAAAAACAAATTGAAAAAGGAGAAAGTTTTGAAACTGTAGCTTTAGCTAATTCTCAAGACCCTTCAGTTGCTGAAAATAAAGGCAATTTAGGTTATTTTTCAGCTTTTAGAATGGTATATCCATTTGAATCAGCTGCTTACAAAACTAAAATTGGTGAAATCTCTAATCCTATAAGAACCCGTTTCGGATATCATTTAATTAAGGTAACTGACAAAAGAGCAAATAAAGGAGAAGTTACAGTTGCCCATATTATGATATTAAACCCTTCCGACGCAAAAGCAGAAGAAAAGTTAAAAGCAAAACAGACTATTGATGATATTTCTAAAAAAATTCAGCAAGGTGAAAGTTTTGAAGCCTTAGCAAGTCAGTTTTCTGAAGATAAATCTACAGCTGTAAAAGGTGGTGTCTTACAGCGATTTGGAACAGGGCAATTAAGTTCGGAGGCTTTTGAAAGCGCAGCGTTCTCATTAGAAAATAAAGGTGATATTTCGCAGCCAATTGAATCTGGGTTTGGTTGGCACATAATAAAATTAATTGAAAAACATCCAGTAAAGTCTTTTGCTGATTCAAAAACCGAGCTAGAGAATAAAATAAAACGTGATGAGCGTTCTGTTATTATTACAAATACATTAGCCAGTAAATTAAAACTTAAATATTCTCAAGAAGTAAACAAAACGCAATATACGAATATTGAAAAAAAAGTAACAGATGCTGTTTATAGTCAAACTTGGGAGCAGCCAAAAGAAGATATTTCACTAATTGGTAACCTATTGACAATTGATAAAAATAAAAAAGTAGCTACTTCTTCATTTGCAAGTTACATTGAAACACAACAAAAGAATAAACTTTCAACTAAACCTATATCGAAATTAGTATCTGAATTGTTTGAAACATGGAAAGGAGAACAATTAATAGCCTATTATAACGAAAATTTGGAAAATGAATTTCCTGATTTTAAGAATGTTATGGATGAGTATAGAGATGGTTTATTGTTGTTCGATTTGATGGAAAAGGAAATCTGGATTAAATCTAAAACAGATACAGTTGGACTTCAAAATTTCTATACAACTAATATATCAAAATACAATTGGAAAGAGAGATATGATGTAGATATTTTGTCATCAACAGATGCAACTGTAATTGCATCTGCTCAGAAAATGCTTAGAAAAGGAAAAAGTATTGAGTTTATTAAATCAAAATTTAATAAAAATGATAAAATAGCTATTATGGTAAAATCAGGTTTGTTTGAAAAAAACTATGATATTTTAGATAAAATTCCAAATCTAACAGTTGGTGCAAATAATATCTATAAAGATTCAAATTATAGCTTTGTGGTTAATGTAAAAAATACCAAGCCTGCACAAACAAAAGCTCTTGAAGATTGTAAAAGTAGAGTTATTAACGATTATCAACAATATTTAGAGTCGACTTGGGTTGATGAATTGAAAAAAGAATTTAAAATAAATGTTAATACCGCAGTTTTTGAAAAAGTAAAACAGCAATTAAAATAATAAAAACAGAAATAACCAATGATGCCAATACAAACAATGATTTCGAAATTCACAAATAAATCCAATCTTTTAGCGGTTGCTTTCTTACTTTTTTCAACTATTACTTTTGCTCAAAAAAAGCAAAAAGTTGATGGAGTAGCAGCGGTAGTTGGTAACTATATTGTTTTAGATTCTGATATAGATTTAATGCTTTTAGAATTGAAAACACAAAACGTAGATATTGAAAAAATTTCACGTTGTGAATTGTTAGGAAAACAGCTTGAAGATAAGTTATATGCGCATCAAGCTATTCAAGATAGTATTGTGGTTACAGACGAAGAAGTTAATTCATTCATGGATAGCCAAATGAATACTATGGTAGAACAAATTGGTTCTAAAGAGAAATTGTTTGAATATTATAAGAAAAAAAATGAAGAAGATTTTCGAAGTTATTTTTTCGAAGTAATTAAATTAAACAAATTAACCTCACAGATGCAACGTAATATTGTTGAAGAAATTACCGTTACACCTGATGAAGTTAAACAATTTTTCAATAAATTGCCAGCAGATAAAATTCCAACAATTGGTGCCGAAATTGAATTATCTCAAATTGTTATTAAACCGGTAATTTCTAAAGAAGATAAGCAAAAAGCAATTGATAAATTAAAAGAAATTAAGAATGATGTAATCAATAATGGTGGTAGTTTTTATAGTAAAGCCGTAATATATTCTGAAGATCCAGGTTCTAGCTCAAATGGTGGTTACTATAAAATGAACAAAAAAACACAGTTTGTTAAAGAATTTAAAGATGTGGCATTTCGTTTAAATGAAGGTGATATTTCTGAACCATTCGAAACAGAATTTGGATTTCATATAATATTCGTTGAAAAAATTATTGGACAAGATATAGAACTGCGTCATATATTAATTAGCCCGAAAGTTACTCCAAAAGCGGTTAAGGAAGCTTCAGATAAAATTGATAGTATTCGCTCTAAAATCGAGAATGGAGAAATTTCTTTTGAAGAAGCAGCTAAAGCATCATCTGATGATAAAGATACTAAAAGTAATGGTGGTTTATTATTAAATCCTAGAACTTCTGAGCCTCGTTTTGAAATTTCAAAATTAGATCCAGCTTTATACAATCAAATAAATGGTTTGGGTCAAGGTGAAATGTCTAAAGTCCTTTTAGATCAAGAAAGACAAGGAACGAAGTTTTTTAAAATTCTTAAGATAAATAAAAAAACAGAAGAACATAAAGCTGATTACGGCACTGATTACATCAAAATTAAAGAGTTAGCACTTTCTGATAAACAATATCAAGAAATTGGAAAATGGATGGCAGAAAAAATTGAAAAAAATTATATTAAAATAAGTAACGATTACAAAGATTGTACATTTGAAAATAATTGGTTAAAAAAATAAATTAGTATTTCAAAATCCAAAATTCAATACCTAGAATCCAATACCCAAAATTATGTCAGACGTAGCAGCAATTGAAAAATTAGTAAGTAAACAAAAGCAATTGAAACAAGAAATTGCTAAAGTTATTGTAGGACAAGATGATGTAGTAAATCAAATTGTTTTGAGCGTTTTTTCTGGCGGACATGCTTTATTAGTTGGTGTTCCTGGATTGGCCAAAACGTTAATGGTGAATACAATTTCAGAGGCATTAGGTTTAGGTTTTAAACGGATTCAATTTACACCGGATTTAATGCCTTCAGATATTTTAGGAAGTGAGATATTAGATGAATCACGTAATTTTAAATTTATAAAAGGCCCTATTTTCTCAAATATAATTTTGGCAGATGAGATTAACAGAACACCGCCAAAAACGCAAGCTGCTTTATTGGAAGCCATGCAAGAAAAATCGGTTACTGTTGCTGGGCACAGTTTTAAATTAGATTTACCTTTTTTCGTATTAGCAACTCAAAACCCAATTGAGCAAGAAGGAACGTATCCATTGCCTGAAGCACAACTTGACCGTTTTATGTTTGCTATAAATTTAGACTATCCTACTTTTGAAGAAGAAGTACAAGTAGTAAAAGCTACAACTTCAGATGTTAAAACAACTATAAATCCATTGTTTACTGCAGAAGAAATTATAGCCTATCAAAACCTTATTCGTAAAATTCCAGTTACAGATAATGTAATAGAATATGCTGTAACTTTGGCTTCCAAAACTCGACCAAATAATCCGTTAGCACCTGATTTTGTTAAAAGTTATTTAGATTGGGGAGCAGGTCCTCGTGCATCTCAAAATTTAATTTTAGCAGCTAAAACCAACGCAGCTATTAACGGGAAATTTTCTCCAGATATTGAAGATGTTCAAGCAGTAGCTTTCGGAATTTTACGTCACAGAATTGTAAAAAATTACAAAGCTGATGCAGAAGGGATCTCTGAAGAAGATATCATCAGAAAATTATTTTAACACTTCTCTGTTTTGTCAATTTGGCAAAATATACTATTATTTTTTTTGAATTTCATAGTTTAAATTGCTTAAATTAAGAATTCTTAAATAAATAGTCTTTTTTTGTTTTATTTTTGAATTAAATTCATTAAAATAGAATAATTACAAATAATAATTTTGGTATTGTCGTTTTTTATTATAAATTTTTTAATCTAAAAAGAATTGGTTAAATTTGTATCAGTTTTAAAACAGATTAATAAATTATCATAATATTTTTGATATGGAAGCAAATATTTATAAAGAGTACATTAAAGAAATTGAAGAACGAAAAGGCCAAGGATTACACCCAAAACCAATTGATAGTGGTGATTTACTTAAAGTAATCGTTTCTCAAATAAAAGAGACTACAAACGAAAACAGGCAAGATTCACTTTCGTTTTTTATCTACAATACATTACCTGGAACTACAAGTGCAGCCGTTGAAAAAGCTAATTTTTTAAAAGAAATTATTCTTGGTGAATCTGTAGTAAATGAAATTACGCCTAAATTCGCATTCGAATTATTATCTCACATGAAAGGTGGTCCTTCAATAAAGGTACTATTAGACTTAGCTTTAGGCTCTAATGTTGATATTGCAAATGACGCTGCGGCTGTTTTAAAAACGCAAGTTTATCTTTATGATGCAGATACAGATCGTTTAAAAAGTGCTTACCAAAACGGAAATACTATAGCAACAGAAATTTTAGAGAGCTATGCAAAAGCTGAATTTTTTACAAAACTTCCAGAAATAGCTGAAGAAATTAAAGTAGTTACTTTTATTGCCGGTGAAGGTGATATTTCTACAGATTTACTTTCTCCAGGTAATCAGGCACACTCTCGTTCAGATAGAGAATTACATGGGAAGTGTATGATTACTTCAAAAGCTCAAGAAGAAATTAAAGCCTTACAAGCACAACATCCAGACAAATCTGTAATGTTAATTGCCGAAAAAGGGACAATGGGTGTAGGTTCCTCTCGTATGTCGGGTGTAAATAATGTGGCACTTTGGACAGGTAAACAAGCGAGTCCGTATGTACCATTCGTAAATTTTGCGCCAATTGTTGCAGGTACAAACGGAATTTCTCCAATTTTCTTAACGACTGTTGATGTTACTGGTGGCATTGGTTTAGATTTAAAAAACTGGGTAAAAAAGACTGATGAAAACGGAGAAATTGTTCGTAATGAAAGTGGTGATCCAATTTTAGAAGAAGTATATTCTGTAGCTACAGGAACCGTTCTTACCATAAATACAAAATCAAAAAAATTATACAATGGCGATAAAGAATTAATTGATATATCTAAAGCCTTCACACCTCAAAAATTAGAGTTTATTAAAGCCGGGGGTTCTTATGCTATTGTTTTTGGAAAGAAAATTCAAACTTTTGCAGCTGAAACTCTAAATATTGAAGCGCCTTTAGTATATGCGCCTTCTAAAGAAATCTCAATTGACGGTCAAGGTCTTACCGCTGTTGAAAAAATCTTCAATAGAAATGCTGTTGGAACGATTTCTAAAAAAGTACTGCATGCAGGTTCAGACGTTCGTGTAGAAGTAAATATAGTCGGTTCACAAGATACAACGGGTTTAATGACAGCTCAAGAATTAGAATCTATGGCTGCGACCGTTATTTCACCTATTGTTGATGGAGCGTATCAATCAGGTTGTCATACCGCTTCAGTTTGGGATAAAAAAGCACAAGCAAATATTCCTAAATTAATGCAATTTATGAATGATTTTGGATTGATAACAGCTCGAGATCCAAAAGGTGTATATCACGCAATGACAGATGTAATTCATAAAGTTCTTAACGATATCACTATTGACGAATGGGCCATTATTATCGGTGGCGATTCACATACTCGTATGTCTAAAGGTGTTGCATTCGGGGCCGATTCAGGTACCGTGGCTCTAGCTCTAGCAACTGGTGAAGCTTCAATGCCAATTCCAGAATCTGTAAAAGTAACCTTTAAAGGTACGATGAAAACGTATATGGATTTCCGTGATGTGGTTCACGCTACTCAGGCGCAAATGTTGCAACAATTTGGAGGTGAAAATGTGTTTCAAGGAAGAATTATTGAAGTACATTTAGGAACGCTTACTGCTGATCAGGCGTTTACATTTACAGATTGGACTGCAGAAATGAAAGCCAAAGCATCTATTTGTATTTCTGAAGATGATACCTTAATTCAATCTTTAGAGATAGCAAAAGGAAGAATTCAAATTATGATTGATAAAGGAATGGACAATCATAATAAAGTGCTTCAAGGATTAATTAATAAAGCAAATAAACGAATTACAGAAATTAAATCAGGTGATAAACCAGCTTTACGACCAGATACTAATGCCAAATATAGTGCAGAAGTTGTTGTAGATTTAGATGTAATTGCAGAACCAATGATTGCTGATCCAGATGTAAACAATAAAGATGTTTCTAAACGATATACACACGATACGATTCGTCCATTATCTTTTTATGGAGGAACCAAGAAAGTAGATTTAGGATTTATAGGATCTTGTATGGTGCATAAGGGAGATATGAAAATATTGGCTCAAATGCTTAAAAATGTAGAAGCACAAAATGGCGAAGTTAAATTTAATGCACCTTTAGTAGTAGCTCCACCAACCTATAATATCGTGGATGAATTAAAAGCAGAAGGCGATTGGGAAGTATTACAAAGATATTCAGGTTTCGAGTTTGATGATAATGCACCAAAAGCAATTGCACGAACTGAATATGAAAACATGTTATATTTAGAACGACCAGGTTGTAATTTATGTATGGGTAACCAAGAAAAAGCTTCAAAAGGAGATACTGTAATGGCTACTTCAACCCGTTTATTCCAAGGAAGAGTTGTGGAAGATGCAGAAGGTAAAAAAGGAGAATCATTACTTTCTTCCACTCCAGTTGTAGTATTATCTACAATTTTAGGAAGAACACCAACCATTGAAGAATACAAAAAAGCAGTAGAAGGTATCAACTTAACTAAGTTTGCGCCTTCGCATAAATTATTAACGAATTAATTTATAGTACATATAAACGAAAAATGCCAAGTGAAAGCTTGGCATTTTTTATTTAATAATTTATGAAAAACTATTGAGTTTTTATCTTTTTATATTTTATCACAATCTTAATCAACCAAAAAAGGTGTAATACGATAAGTGGTAATACTATGAATAATTGTACTTTGTTTATAATATAAAACAAATAAACCATCGTGATCGCCATACAAATTTGACCAAATAAAATGGTTTTTAGAGTATTTTTCTTCCAATAGAAAAAAGCAAACATCAACAATAGCGGATTAAATAACAAAATATTGTAATTCCATAAAATTTCTTCGTGAAGTGAATAAAATCCTACTAAACTGAAAAATAACCCCAATATTCCTGCGAAAATAAAATAAGTAATTTGTATTCCTTTTTTGTTTATTAAAATCAAAATTATTACCGCAGCTAATAAAGAATAAATAGAATTTATATAGGAAAACGGCGTTGTGACGGTTTGTTCATTTAAAATTTTGGTAGGTTTTGCGATTTTTTTTCCGTTTAGGGTTGCGGTTTCTAACACTTTTTCAAATTCTAAAGGTAAAAATAGGCGTTTAGCAGGTTCGTCAACTTTAGTTCCAAAAATAATTTGAATCCCTAATTTCATAAAGAAATCGTTCATATATGGATACAAAATTTCTCTATAACTTTGTTCTGATTTTGGTTGCTTTAAAATTTCTTCGCCTAAAATTTTATTGATTTTATCTACAACCATTGTAGTACAATTTTTATCAATAAATTTATAGGTATAAAAGCGTTCTTCGGAAGTTAAACTACTGTTGAGTTCATTCAATAGTTGTTGTTTTTGTGTTGTAGTTAAATTTAATTCTTGTGCTACAATACTTCTGCCGTCTAATTTGTAATTATATTCAAAATCGTAGTAATTTTCACTTGTTACAAAATATTGCAAATCACCTTTTACAAATTTCAACATAAAATTTGGTGTTGTAAAATCAAACGCCCCATAATTATACACCACATCAAATTGATTTACATTATCTGTAATTCGAATCCCAGTGTGTCCATACATCGCGTAAGAAATAGGTGCCGTTCCGCAAGTTAAAATACTAACTTTCGCATTGTCTGATAAAATTACGTTTTGAGAGATACCAATAATAGGTAGTAATAAGAAAAGTATTTTTTTTAGCATATTATACGTGTTTTTAACGACTAATAAAAGTCTAATATCTATATTCTATTTTCTATATTCTCAAAAAATTATCTTCTAAAAATTCCTAAATCCACTTTTACAGAAAAGACATTAGAATACAGTGCAGCACTTTGATTGCCTATATCAGTTAAAGCATAGTCTACCTGAATGCCTTTATATTTAAACCCTAAGCCAATATTAGGTTGAAAGCTTACTTTATTTGTATTGTCAATTTGTGTAATTTGTTGAAAATTTCCAACACCAGCTCGTAAAAAAGCCAAATCAATATAGCCAAATTCAAATCCAAGAGCAGGACTAATACTTACCATATTTGTAGAAATGATGTCATTTGTTTGTGCAAATTCCATATTCAAATTGGCTGCGGTAGTTAAGGTGTAATCGTAATGAAATTCGAATTTTTTTGACAATCCAAATTGTGCTTTTGGTAAGGTAATTTCACTAGTTTCTGGCAATTCTTGATTTTCACCTGGAACCGCATTTTTTATTTTTTCATATTCTTCTTCGTTGATGGTCCAAGTGTTGTATGTAGTAGTGATGTCTCGTAACATTAAACCAAATTTCCAATCGTTTTTATTTTGAAATTGTAAACCTACATCAAACCCGAAACCCCAAGAAGAGGCAAAATCGCCAATAATTCTTCGAATTACTTTTGCATTTACACCATAATTAAAACCTTGTATTGGTAATTTTCGGGCATAAGAAAACGTTACGCCATAATCGGCAGTGGAAAAAAGAGAAATTCTGTTGTAATCAATATTTCCTTGACTGTCAATTAACTGTGTAGTATTTAAAATGTCATCTACACCAAAACGAATTAATGAAATTCCCCAAGCACTTCGGTCATCAATAGGCATAGCAAAACCCGCGTAATCATATTGTGCAATATTGGCAAAATAATTCGCGTGCATTAAAGCAATTTGTTTGTCTTCCAATTGTAAAATTCCAGCTGGATTCCAATAAACTGAATTCACATCAGCAGTTTGAGCTGTTACCGCATTGCTCATTCCTAACGCAGCAGCATCAACCCCAATGTTTAAAAATTCGTTGGAATATTTACGAATAGTCTGTGCGAAAAATGACGTAGAAGTCAATAGCACGATGAATAATATTATTTTTTTCAAATCATTTAATTCTAACAACAAATATCATAATTTCTTCTTTAATAAACTCAAATTCTTTTAATTTATTGTTTACATTTGCTATATAAAATTCACAATAAAGAAAAACGTCATTTCATGAGTATTAAAAAACACATTCCAAACGCCATTACTCTGTTGAATTTATTAGCAGGCTTGCTGGCTTTAATTCATGCGTTTAACGGAAATTACAATGAAGCTTTTTCATTGGTTTGTTTAGGTATTTTCTTCGATTTTTGGGATGGTTTTTTTGCTAGAATCTGGAAAGTTCAAAGTCCAATTGGCTTACAATTAGATTCTTTAGCAGATATGGTGACAAGTGGCGTTGTGCCAGGATTGGTAATGTATAAAATGTTAGCAGATATTCAGGAAAACCAATCACAATATAATTTAACAGAAGATACTTACTATATGGGTGTTGTTCCGTATTTAGGATTTTTAATCACTTTAGGGTCTTGTTACAGATTGGCAAAATTTAATGTAGATACGCGTCAATCGGATTCGTTTATTGGTTTGCCAACACCAGCAAATGCTTTGTTAATTATGAGTATTCCAATGATTCAGTTTCATTCGGATTTTGAATGGTTGGTTGATTTTTTAAGTAACCCTTATGTTTTAGTAGGGGTTACAGTTTTAAGTTCGTATTTATTAAATGCAGAAATTCCTTTATTTTCTTTAAAAGTAAAAAGTTTCAGCTGGGAAAAATATAAAATTCAAGTTGTATTTTTAATCCTTTCTTTGATTTTAATTGTTTTGTTAGAATTTATTGCGATTCCAATTATCATTTTGCTTTATGTGATTTTATCGGTGGTGAATAATACGATGGGTAAGCACGTTTAGTTGTTTTTAATACCTGTGTAATCTGTTTTAGCTATTTTAATTATGAATTTAAGAAGTAAATAATATGAAAATGAGATTGCTTTTTTTATTGTTAATATTGAATTTTTCATCAAGTTATTCCCAATCAATTCAAATTAATAAAATTACGCCAACTTCAGTAAGTGGTGGAATAAATGTAAATTT
>JBIPOM010000130.1:0-5871 GCA_044379175.1 Flavobacterium sp.
GTGATGATTTCTTTTTGCGGTTCAGCTTTTGCGTTTTCCACTTGATTGGCGGTTTTAGTTGCTTCTAATTTATCTAATTGTTTTTGGATTTCGGCATCTTCTATTTGGGCAAACAAAATTTCAGCTTGACCAATTTGATGTCCAGGTTTTGTCAAATTCCAATTTTCAAATTCCAAATTCCAATTATTGATTTTTATGTTTAAAATGTTGCACAATTTAGCAGAAGTAAACGGTAAAAATGGTTCTGAAAGTATCGCTAATGCAGAAGCAATTTGCAATGCTACATACATTTGAGTTTGTACTCTTGCCTGATTTTCTTTTACCATTTTCCAAGGTTCTTCGTCGGCTAAATATTTGTTTCCTAAACGGGCTACGTTCATTAATTCGCCTAATGCTTCTCTAAAACGGTAACGCTCAATCGAACTTGAAATCACGGCTGGATACGCTTTTAGTTCGGCTAAAGTTTGCTCGTCAACTTCAGAAAATTCATTTGGCGTTGGAACAATTCCGTTGTAATATTTATTAGTCAACACCACAACACGATTGATGAAATTACCAAAAATCGCTGCTAATTCATTATTATTTCTGGCTTGAAAATCTTTCCAAGTGAAGTCGTTGTCTTTGGTTTCTGGCGCATTTGCCGTTAATGCATAACGTAACGAATCTTGTTTTTCTGGGAAATCTTGTAAATATTCGTGTAACCAAACCGCCCAGTTTTTTGAAGTCGATAATTTGTTTCCTTCTAAATTTAAAAATTCATTTGCCGGAACATTATCTGGTAAAATATAACTTCCTTCTGCTTTTAACATCGCTGGAAAAATAATACAATGGAATACGATATTGTCTTTCCCAATGAAGTGAACCAATTTTGTATCGGCATCTTTCCAATAGGGTTCCCAATCTTTTCCTTCGCGAGCCGCCCATTCTTTGGTTGCTGAAATGTAACCAATAGGCGCATCAAACCACACGTATAATTTTTTTCCTTCGGCACCTGGAACAGGCACATCAATTCCCCAATCTAAATCACGTGTTACGGCTCTTGGTTCTAAACCACCATCAACCCATGATTTTACTTGTCCGTACACATTGGGTTTCCAGTCGTTTTTATGACCTTCTAAAATCCATTCTCTTAGGAACGATTCGTAACGATTTAAAGGTAAAAACCAGTGTTTTGTAGATTTTAAAATCGGAGCTTCTCCTGTAATAGTTGATTTTGGATTGATTAAATCGGTTGCATTTAAAGTCGAACCACATTTTTCACATTGGTCGCCATACGCTTCTGGGTTGTCACATTTTGGACAAGTTCCTGTTACGAAACGGTCTGCTAAAAATTGGTCTGCTTTTGCATCGTATAATTGGTCGGTAGTTTCTTCTATGAAATCACCGTAATCGTATAGTTTTTTAAAAAATTCGGAAGCTGTTTTATGATGTATTTCCGATGAAGTTCTGGAATAATTATCAAAAGAAATTCCAAAATCTAAAAAAGATTGACGAATAATTCCGTCATATTTATCAATTACTTGTTGAGGTGTGGTGCCTTCTTTCTTAGCTTTCATTGAAATTGCTACACCGTGCTCGTCGCTTCCGCAAATGAAAGCCACGTCTTTTCCTTGTAATCGTAAATATCTTGAATATATATCAGATGGCACATACACTCCTGCTAAATGCCCAATATGAATGGGTCCATTGGTGTAAGGAAGTGCTGCTGTAATAGTATATCTTTTCGGATTTTTTAACATAATGTCATTAAATTTGATACAAAAATAATTCATTTAAGAGGAATAGACGAATTTTTCTGTTCAAATTCCTTATTTTTGAATTCTTATTGAATTTTATATGATTATACCACCATTTTTAAAGGTCGGAGATACCGTTGCTCTTGTTTGTACAGCGCGAAAATTTTTTCTCGATGACGCCAAACCAGCTATTGCTTTATTAGAATCTTGGGGACTAAACGTAAAATTAGGGACTACAATTGGCTTAGATAATTTTCAATTAGGAGGTAAGGATACCGAAAGAACTACTGATTTTCAAGCACAATTAGATGATGAAAACGTAAAAGCCATTTGGTGTGCTCGAGGTGGATATGGAACGGTTAGAATTATAGATTCATTAGATTTTACAAATTTCAAACAACATCCTAAATGGATATTGGGATTTTCTGATGTGACCGTTTTACATAGTCAACTAAATGTGGAACGTGTGGCGTCTTTACATTCCATAATGCCGTTTACTGTTCCTACAGCACCTGAAGAAGTGAAAGAAACCTTACGAAAAGCACTTTTTGGCGAAACGATTTCATACACAATTCCTTCGAAAAGTTTTGATGTAAAAGGAACTGCTTCGGGCGAATTGGTTGGTGGAAATATTTCTATTTTGTACAGTTTATTAGGTTCAAAATCAGCAATTGATACGAAAGACAAAATTTTATTTATTGAAGATTTAGACGAGTATTTATATCATATTGACCGAATGATGTATAATTTAAAACGTAATGGCTATTTTGAACAAGTTAAAGGAATTATAGTAGGAAGTATGACGGATATGCACGATAATGAAATTCCATTTGGGCAAAATGAAGTTCAAATTATTACTGAAATAGCTAAAGATACATCCATTCCAATTGCTTTTCAATTTCCAGCTGGACATCAAAAAGACAATCGAACATTAATTCTTGGTCAACAAGTAGCATTTGAAGTAAATGAAAAAGAAATCAAATTAAAATTTGATTAAACAACATTTTAAAAATTCCAAATCCCAATCTTGAAACTTTTTTTGGAATTTGAGATTTGGAATTTGGAATTTTTTTGAAATTTAAACTATGGCAGAACACAACGAGCTAGGGAAACTTGGAGAAGAAATCGCAGTTGATTTTTTAGAAAAAAACGGGTATGCTATTTTGGAAACCAACTGGGTATTTCAAAAAGCTGAAGTAGATATTATTGCCATCAAAGACGGTATTTTAGCCGTAGTAGAGGTGAAAACTAGAAGCAGTATTGATTTAGGTTTACCTCAAGATTTTGTTAAACCAAAAAAAATTCAATTGTTAGTCAAAGCTATTAATGAGTACGTAATTGCTAATGATTTAGATGTGGAAGTTCGATTTGATATTATTGCCATTCATTCGAAAGGAACAGCATTTGATATAGAACATTTAGAAGCCGCTTTTTATTATTTTGACAATTAGTTATAAATATAACATTTTGTTTTTATATTTGCATTCCAATACATCAAAAATTTATGAAAACAGTTGCATCGGTTGTTGAAAAATACCTTAAAACCAAACCCTTTTTATTAAGTTCTTTGTCAGAAGGAATTATCAATTTGACATCATTAGCTAGAATTATGATGCCTGAAATTGAAATGTATTTAGGTAAAGATATTAAGCAGGGTGCTGTAGTTATGGCGTTAAAAAGAATTTCAGAAGAACTTGACTTTAAAATCAATCACAAAGTAACTAAGGTGCTTCAAAATATTGGAGAAATCACAGTTCGTTCTTCCTTAACAGATTTTACCTTCGAAATTTCGGATACGCTGTTAGAAAACCAAACGAAACTAATGTCGGAGATAAAGACAAATAAGAATTTGTTTTATACCTCATCTCGTGGCGTAAATGAAACCAATATTGTTGTTAGTTCAGAAATTAATGCTCTGGTAGAATCTTGTTTACAATCTGAAAAATTAATACATAAAAACGAAAATTTATCTTCTATAACGGTAAAATTGCCTCACGAAAATGTTTCTGTTCCAGGCGTATATTATTATATTTTTCAATCGTTAGCTTGGGAAGGAATTATTATTGACGAAGTAATTTCCACTTCTAATGAATTTACCATCGTAGTTAACGAAAACCAAATTGATTTGGCGTTTAGTGTAATAAAAGACTTGAAAAAAATAGGCTAGTCAATTGACTAGCCTATTTTTTATTCTTCTTTTTTAGCATCCATTACCCAAGTGTCCATAAAGGCAGTGGTATAATTTCCAGCTACATAATCTGGATGATCCATTAACTGTCTGTGGAATGGAATGGTGGTTTTTATGCCTTCAATATGAAATTCGTCTAAAGCGCGTTTCATTTTGTTTATAGCTTCTTGTCTGGTTTGCGCCGTTGTAATTAACTTTGCAATCATCGAGTCATAATTTGGTGGAATCGTATAACCAGCATAAACATGTGTGTCTAAACGGACACCGTGTCCGCCTGGCGAATGTAATACTGTAATTTTTCCTGGCGAAGGACGGAAGTCGTTATAGGGATCTTCTGCGTTAATTCTACATTCAATTGCATGTAATTGTGGAAAATAGTTTTTACCTGAAATTGGAATTCCTGCAGCCACCATAATTTGTTCTCTGATTAAGTCGTAATCAACAACTTGCTCTGTAATTGGGTGTTCCACTTGAATACGGGTATTCATTTCCATAAAGTAGAAATTTCTATGTTTATCCACTAAGAATTCTACTGTTCCGGCACCTTCATATTTTATATATTCTGCTGCTTTTACAGCTGCTGTTCCCATAGCTTCGCGCAATTCATCTGTCATAAACGGAGATGGAGTTTCTTCCGTTAATTTTTGATGACGTCTTTGAACTGAACAATCTCTTTCAGATAAGTGACATGCTTTACCGTATGAATCACCTACAACCTGAATTTCAATATGTCTTGGTTCTTCAATAAGTTTTTCAAGATACATACCGTCATTTCCAAAAGCGGCTGCAGATTCTTGACGAGCCCCTTCCCAAGCTTTTAATAAATCTTCTTGTTTCCAAACAGCACGCATTCCTTTTCCACCACCACCTGCAGTTGCTTTTAACATAACTGGGTAGCCAAATTCAGCGGCTAATTTTTCAGCTTGTTCGTAAGAGTCTAAAATTCCTACTGAACCAGGTACACATGGTACGCCAGCTTCAATCATGGTAGCTTTAGCCGAAGCTTTATCTCCCATTCTGTCGATCATTTCTGGTGAAGCACCAATAAATTTGATGTTGTGTTCTTGGCAAATTTTCGAAAATTTAGCATTTTCAGAAAGGAAACCATAACCAGGATGAATGGCATCTGCATTTGTAATTTCTGCAGCTGCGATAATATTAGACATTTTCAAGTAAGACAAATTACTTGGTGGAGGACCAATACAAACCGCTTCATCTGCAAATTTAACGTGCAAACTTTCGGCATCAGCAGTAGAATAAACCGCTACTGTTTTAATTCCCATTTCTCTACAAGTACGAATGACACGTAAAGCAATTTCACCTCTATTGGCTATTAATATTTTTTTAAACATATCTTTTTTTTAAAAATTCAATAAACAAATTATAAATTCCAATACCGAAAATTAACTTTTTTTGGAATTTGGAATTTAAAATATTGGAATTTAAAATAACTATGATGGATCAACTAAAAACAAAGGTTGATCAAATTCAACTGGTGAAGAATCATCAACTAATACTTTTACAATTTTACCTGATATTTCAGATTCAATTTCGTTGAATAATTTCATGGCTTCCACTACACAAACTACATCACCTTTGCTAATAGTAGTTCCTACTTCAACAAACATTGGTTTGTCTGGAGCTGGTTTTCTGTACAATGTACCAATCATTGGTGACTTAATTGTAATGTATTTAGAATTGTCTTCTACAGCAGTCTCAACTGGTGCCGCAGCTGCAGGAGCAATTGCTGCAGGAGCAACTGGTGCCGCTTGCTGAATTGCTTGTTGCATCGGTGCTTGTTGCACATAAGTAATATCTTGAGAATTACCTTCTAAAGTAGTTCTAATAGTAATTTTTACATCGCCCGTTTCTAATTTTACTTCTGCTACTCCAGAATTAGATACAAATTTGATTAGGTTTTGAATTTCTTTTAAATCCATAATTAAG
>JBIPOM010000131.1:0-5836 GCA_044379175.1 Flavobacterium sp.
TATTAATCTATAATATTCACTCTTTTCTCTAAAATCTAAATACTTCTTTGTACTTTTATCGATATTAAGAATGATATATGAAAAAGAATTTTAGAAAAATGACAAAAAAAGCCAAAGATTTTTCGGCACACGTATATAAAATACTATCCGCATCACCTACTAAAGACTTTAATTACAAACAAATTGCTGCGATAATTGAAGTGAATGACACACAAAGTAGAAACGAAATTATTAAAGAATTAGGTATTTTAAAGAAAGCAGGTAAAATAGAAGAAACCGAACGCGGTAAATATAAAATAATATCAAAAGCAGAATATTACGAAGGAACAGTAGATATGACATCTCGTAAATCGGGATATTTTGTGTGTTCTGAATTAGAAGATGATGTATATATTCCGTTTATAAATTTAAACCACGCTTTAGATGGTGATAAAGTGAAATGTTATATTTATAATAGAAGAAGTAGTAGAAAACCAGAAGCAGAAGTTTTAGAAATTTTAGAAAGAGCAAAAACAGAATTTGTTGGTGTAATTGATATTCAGAAAAATTTTGGTTTTGTAACTACTACAAACGCTAAAATGTACACAGATATTTTTATTCCAAAAAATGAAATATCCACTGCAGAACATGGTGATGTAGTTTTAGTTTCAATGGTAGATTGGCCAAAAAAAGCCGATTCTCCGTTTGGAAAAGTAATAAAAGTTTTAGGAAAACCAGGAGAGCACAATACAGAAATTCACGCCATTTTAGCAGAATATGGTTTACCATACGATTTTCCAATTGAAGTGGAAGCTTATGCGAATCAAATAGATACTTCAATTACAGAAGAAGAAATTGTAAAACGTAGAGATATGAGAAATATTTTAACGTTTACAATTGATCCAAAAGATGCTAAAGATTTTGATGATGCTTTGTCGTTCCAAGTTTTACCTAATGGAAATTATGAAATTGGGGTACATATTGCAGATGTATCTCATTATTTACAAGAAGGAACTATTTTAGATGAAGAAGCGTATAATAGAGCTACTTCTGTGTATTTAGTAGACAGAGTGGTTCCAATGTTACCCGAAGTTTTATCAAATTTTGCTTGTTCTTTACGACCAAATGAAGAAAAATATACATTTTCAGCTATTTTTCAATTAAATAATAAAGCGGAAGTGGTAGATTCTTGGTTTGGAAGAACGGTTATTTATTCAGATCAACGATTTGCGTATGAAGAAGCACAAGAAATTATTGAAAGTAAATCAGAAATAATTCCAGCTCATATTTCATTGACTGGAAAGGAATATCACGCACCAAAACCAATTGTAGAAGCGACTTTAAAAATGGACGAATTAGCAAAAATTCTTCGTAGAAAAAGAATGAATGCGGGTGCAATTTCTTTCGATAAAGTAGAAGTAAAATTCAATTTAAACGAACACGCAGAACCTGTTGGCGTATATTTCAAACAAAGTGCAGCTGCGAATCATTTAATTGAAGAATTTATGTTATTAGCTAATAGAAAAGTGGCTGAATTTATCGGAAAACAAAAGAAAACGTTTATATATAGAATTCACGATGAACCAAATGAAGATAAATTATTTGGTTTACAAAATGTAATTTCTAAATTCGGATATAATTTAAACTTAAAATCAAAACAAGATATTTCTACTTCTTTAAATAATTTATTATTAGAAGTTCAAGGAAAAAAAGAACAAAATATGGTCGATACACTTACAATTCGTTGTATGAGTAAAGCCGCTTATTCTACAAATAATATTGGTCATTATGGCTTAGCGTTCGATTTTTATTCGCATTTTACTTCGCCAATTCGTCGTTATCCAGATGTGATGGCACACCGTTTGCTACAATTTTATTTAGATGGAGGAAAAAGTGTGAGTGAAGAAGTTTTTGAAGAAAAATGTATGCATTCGTCTGATAGAGAAAATTTAGCGGCTAAAGCGGAAAGAGATTCTGTGAAATATATGCAAGTGAAATATATGCAAGACCATAAAGATCAAGAGTTTTTAGGTGTAGTTTCTGGCGTTACCGAATGGGGAATTTATGTAGAAATTATCGAAAACAAATGTGAAGGAATGGTGCGCATTAGAGAAATTAAAGATGATTATTATACGTTTGATGACAAACAATATGCACTTGTTGGTGAAGTTTCTAAAAATGTAATACAATTAGGTGATGAAGTGTACGTTAAAGTAAAAAATGCCGATTTAGTAAAAAAACAATTGGATTTTCATTTTGTGAGAGAAAACGTGTAATATATCACGTGTAGAATCGTAATATGTTACGATTTTAACTTCATTTTCATCATAAAATTATTATATAAACGTTTGGAGAAATCCCATAATATGAAAGGAATAGAATTTATAAAAAAAAATATTTCGGTTTTTAGTTTAGTTGGATTAATAGTTTTTTTATTTTTTATTAAATTATTAATTTATACAGATTTAAGTTCTTGTAAAGGACCAGTTATTTTTATTTTTTTATTTATTTCTTTTATTTTTTTAATATTAGATTTTATTACTAAAATACTTATTAAAAACAGTTTATATCTTAATTTTTTACAAGTATTAATTTTAGTATTAATTTATATATATTATTTATTTTACATTTAATTGCAATTATGAAAAAAATCATTTATTCTTTATTATTTTTAATTGTAAATTTTTGTTTTTCACAAACAATTAAAGAATGTGAAGGTTTTATTGATTGGCGTTATAATAAAAATATAAAAGTTTTTTCTGATAGTGAAGGAAAATATTTATTAAATAAAATTAAAAATGATAATAAAAACGAAAATTATTTATTTTTTAAAATCATTGAAACAAATAAAAACTTCATAAAAGTTGAAATTGGTTTAGGTTTATCATTATCAGATAATCTAAGTCATATAATTGGTTGGATAAAAAAAGAAAAGTATTTAGTAACTGTTGGTAAAATTTATTCAGAAACTTCTAATCCAATAAATTTGTATTCTGAGCCAAATACTAATTCAAAAGTTAAAAGTACACTAACTTATAGTATTACTCCAGAACCCTATCTAACAATTTTAGATTGTTCAAATGGTTGGTTATATGTAAAATACATTAAAAAAAATAAAATTTATGAAGGTTGGATAAATCCATCTGATGAATGTGCAAATCCTTATACAACTTGTGGATAATCTTAATAAAATTAACATCATGAAAAAAATCATTTATTCCATATTATTTTTAAGCTCTTTAACTTTTGCTCAAGTCGAAAAATCGGTTGGTGATTTCAATAAAGTAACCGCTTTTGATAAAATAGATGTGTTATTACTTTCAGGTACTGAAAATAAAGTAATTTTAAACGGTACTAATTCCGAAGAAGTAGAATTAATAAACAATAATGGTGAATTAAAAATCAGAATGTCATTAACAAAAATGCTAAGTGGTGACGCTATTTCAGCAACTGTTTATTATAAAAAATTAGAAGCTTTAGAAGCTAATGAAGGTAGTAGAATAGCTTGTTCGACAGAAATTAAATCGATTAGCTTTGATATTATTACCAAAGAAGGTGCAGAAATTGTTTTACAAAATCTTATTTCCGATAAATTAAAAGTTCGTAGTAGTGCAGGAAGTTTAGTTACTGTAAAAGGAACGGTAAAAAATCAGGATGTTTTAGTTAATTCTGGTGCTAAATATGACGGTCAAGATTGTGTAACCCAACAAACTACAGTAACGGTTAATGCTGGTGGAATTGCTAATGTAAACGCTTCAGATTTAGTGGATGCTAAAACCCGAGCAGGCGGAACAATTACTATTTATGGCAATCCAAAACAAATAAATCAAAAATCAGTTGCTGGCGGAAAAATTATTCAAGCAAAATAAAATGTACCTTCAAGTTTTTTTATAACTTTAAAAATTAGTAGTTTTACATTTAAGTGCATTAGTTTAATAAACCTTTTAAACTTATAAACTTATAAACTTTTTAAACTTATAAACTTTTTAATGATTCACGATATATTATTAGCCATTCCTTGGGCATTTTTATTAGCCATATCAATTGGTCCTGGTTTTTTTATGTTATTAGAAACCAGTATTACCAAAGGATTTAAAGCGGCTTTTACTTTAGATTTAGGAATAGTTTTTAGTGATATTATTTTTATATTAATTGCTTATTTTGCCACAAATCAAATATTATCTCAACTTAAAGATAACCCTGTTTTATATATAATTGGCGGAATTATAATGTCGGCTTACGGGTTGGTGTCTTATATTCAATTAAAGAAAAAATTTAATGAAAAAATGTATGATGATGACGAAGAAGACATTCAAAAAAATAACTATTTAGGATTGTTTTTTAAAGGTGTTTTTTTAAATATTATTAATATTGGTGTTCTAGGTTTTTGGATGATGATTATTATTACTCACGGACCAAAATTAGAAATGAATCCATTGCGAATTTTTATATTTTTTACTTCAATTCTAGTATTTTATTTACTAATTGATATTTATAAAATATTATTAGCTAAGCAATTAAAACACAAATTAACTCCAAATAACATCTATAAAATTAAAAGAATTATAAGTATTGTAATATTAATTTTCGGTGTTTTTTTTATTTTACAAGGGCTTTTTCCTAAAGGAAAAGAAATAGTAAATAATAAATTAGGTATAGAGCAAGTTGTGAAGTAATTATAATATTTCACCTACAAAAATTACCTACTTTTTAAATCACTCTTTTGAATTTTCGCAGAATTCGAACTATAACTTTCATTTATTTTTTTAGAAAAAATTATAAAAAAAAGAGCTACTTTTTCAAGTAACTCTTTCAGAGGCATCGTCCGGATTCGAACCGGAGTAGACGGTTTTGCAGACCGGTGCCTAGCCGCTCGGCCACGACGCCATAATTGGATTGCAAATATAGATATAAAAACTTCAATATTCAAAATCCAAAATCCAAATATTTGCTTTTTTCTTATTTCGTTTCAATAACTTTTCACTATTTACTACTCACTTTTCACTAATAAAACTATCTTTTTTTACTCATAATTATGGTAACTCCTTCAACATCACCACCAATTGGTGGGTTTAGTTTCGTTACCTCAATTTTAATTTTTAAAACAGAAAGTAATTCTTTTAAAACTCTATTCATAATTCTTTGTGCCACGTGTTCTAAAAGTTTCGCTCGTATTGCCATTTCTTCCACCACAATTCTATTTAAATCTACATAGTCTACAGTATCTTGTAGTTCGTCTGTTTGGGCAGATGGTTTTAAATTGGTTTTTACAGTTAAATCTATTCTATAATTACTTCCAATTTTTGCTTCTTCTTCTAAACATCCGTGATATGAAAAGGTTCTAATATTAGTTAATTTTATAATTCCCATTAAATTTTTTGTTTCAGGTTTCAAGTTCAAAGTTAGTTAGTTTTTTCAACTTTTTAAACAACTTTAAACCTTAAACTTGAAACATTTTCTATCTTTGTCAAAAGAAAGAAAATTATTATGTCTGCAGAAGAAAAATCTTTAAATTTTATAGAACAAATTATAGAAGACGATTTAAAAAACGGTTTATCATCTGATAAGTTACGTTTTCGTTTTCCTCCAGAACCTAATGGATATTTACATATTGGTCACGCAAGTGCTATTTGTCTAAATTTTGGTTTAGGTATAGATTATAAAGCGCCAGTTAATTTACGTTTTGATGATACAAATCCTTCAAAAGAAGAACAAGAGTTTGTTGATGCGATTAAAAAAGACGTCGAATGGCTTGGTTTTAAATGGGATAAAGAATGTTATGCATCGGATTATTTCCAACAATTATACGATTGGGCAGTAGAATTAATTAAAAAAGACAAAGCATATGTGGATAGTC
>JBIPOM010000132.1:0-5821 GCA_044379175.1 Flavobacterium sp.
TTGGATTATTTTAAAAAAGAAGCTGAGAAGAGTTCTAATACTTCCAATTATCAGTTTTGGAGACATGATAACAAACCAATAGAATTATGGAGTAATGAGGTAATTCAACAAAAAATTGAATATATCCATAACAATCCAGTTGAAGAAGGGTTTGTGTTTAGACCTGAAGATTACAAATATAGCAGTGCACCAGATTATGCAGGACAAAAAGGATTGTTAGATGGAGTTTGTGTTTTTCAGTATTTTAAAATGTAAAACCACGCGAAAGGATTCGCGCGGCAGCGGGGCACCAGATTATGCAGGACAAAAAGGATTGTTAGATGGAGTTTGTGTTTTTCAGTATTTTAAAATGTAAAACCACGCGAAAGGATTCGCGCGGCAGCGGGGGTTACAACTGAACAAGCAAATGCTAATTTAGCAGTAAGAGTTACTTTAAATCTAGCAGGTGAAAAAATAGCTAATGATATTAAATCAGCTGAGTTTAGTAAAGGAAAAGAATATATTATTAACCAGTCTGCAAGAATACTCACTGATGAACTTAAAAACCAAGCAACAACAAAACCTAAAGAAAAATCAAAAGATTAAATGGAAAATATAATTCACAACATAATTTCGACGTATTATTTTGCGTTTTTTGCAATTATTTTTGGTGCATGGAAATTAAATGATACCATAAATAATACACCACGTAATACAGATTCAGCACTTCAACCATTTATTAGAGGTATTGCTGGGAGTATAGGAGCTATAACACTAGGGATTATAATTTTATATCAGAAAATTAAAGGATAATTATAGGGTAATGTTTCAAACTAGTACACGAATCCTTTCGTGTACCAACTAAATAATAAAACGTAAAACCCAGCAATTTGCTAGGTTTTACGTTTTAAACTATAGTATTTTTGCTTTGCAATAAACGAAGTCTTTTTATAAGAAACTGTTCCATAAATGGCACAAGCTAATAAAACAAAGGTTTTGTGGTAATATTTTAAAAGCAGTACTTGAAATTTAATTTTAGATACCGCTTTTTTTTATTTGCATATTTTACAAGTATTATTTTGGTGAAATTCAATTCTTCTAGCTTTTTGTGTATAAAAATTGCAATTGTAGTTAGTTATTAAAACAGGTTTTCCATTAAAAGTTTCTTCTGGTGTGTTTCCAAGTAAGCGTTGTTGCGGTCTTATTGTGTTATAAATTAAAACAGATGAAATTAGTGCTTGTAGTAGTTCTTCAAAACTCTGTAAATGTTTAGGTAATAAAAATTGATGTTTTAAAATTTTATTAACTGCCCCGATACACCTTTATTTAATGGTAACATTTCTGAAACATTCTGGAAAACTAGTAGCGACAATAAGAAGCGTAAATATGCGTATCAATATGATAATTTAAATCGTTTGTTAGAAGCCAATTATGGTAAAGAAGACCTCAATACTTTAGATAATTATTTAGAAAAACTTAGTTATGACAAAGCAGGTAATATTTTAACTTTAGAGCGAAACGGAAATTTAGACCCAAGCGGTGGTGCTCCAGTAAATCAAATAGATAAATTGGAATACAGTTACCACCCACAAAATAAAAACCTTTTACTAAAAGTAAACGATATTAGCGGCAGTCCTCAAGGTTTTGACCAAACTAATGATATTGCCACTGGCGATGTAGATGCAAACAACGAAGACCATACTGAGAATTATACGTATGATTTTAACTTATACACTTTTTTGAATAGAGTCTTTATTTTATGGCTATTGCTGAAATTTCTACATTAACATTCTTTGGTAAACCAGCCACTTGTACAGTTTCTCTTGCAGGTGCCGTAGCTTCATCAAAGTAAGTAGCATAAACCGTATTTATTTTTGAAAAATTATTCATATCGCTAATGAAAATTGAAACTTTTATAACATTTTCAAAATTCATTTCAGCAGCTTCTAAAACCGCTTTTAAATTTTCCATTACTTGTTCCGTTTCAGCTTCAATTGTATCTAAAACTAGCTCATTAGTAATAGGATGTATTGCAATTTGACCAGAGGTATATAATAAATTACCAACTAAAACCGCTTGATTGTAGGGTCCTATTGGCGCTGGTGCTTTTTCCGTAAATATTATTTTTTTCATTTTTTGACTTCTTACTTTATTTATTTATTAGCCTATAAGTATTCCGAATAAAGTTGTTTCACTTCCCACTTTTCACTTTTCACTTTTTACTTTTTACTTTTTACTTTTCACTTCCCACTTTTTACTTTTTACTTTTCACTTTTTACTTTTTAATTTTCACTTTCTAAATACTTATCTCAACCTTGGATCGGGTAAATTTCGCTTATCCCATTTAATATCACTTAGCATAGAAGATTTGATTCCGATGAAAAAATTCCATGACTGATATAAACCTACAGGAATCATACTAAAACTCATGCGCCAACTGTCCAAATCTCTTTCGAAACGAAGTTGCGTAAATGAAATTCCTTTTTGTGCAAAATCATAACCAGAAGAAAATCCCATTTTCCATTTAACGGCTAAATCTATATTTCCTGAAACCATTAATGAATTTGTTGTAATTTCTTTTTGATTTTCATCGTTAGTGTAGGTTAAAGAATAAATCAATTGTAAGTCCCATGGAAACTTAAAGTTATAAAATTCGGGGTCTTCTTTAGGTGCTTCATCTTTATTAAACAAACTCTCATTTTGATTGCTAAAGTCAACCGAAACACCAAACAAATCATCACTTCTTCCTCCATTTTGAACGGTTTGTTTCGATTTTTTTTCACCACTAAAATCGGTACTGTTTACGTCATAACTTAAAGTAATATTAGAACTTGTCATTCGAACCAGTCCATTTCCGTTATTTATACTAAATTCATTAATTCTAATATTGTTTTCATCTAAGTCGTACGGATCAAATCTGGCACCAAAATTCAAACCTAATTTAGAATCAAACAAAGTTGTACCACCAACAAAATTAATAGGCTCTAATTTAAATTTTTCTGCGGTAAAATTATAACTGGTTGAAAAATTAAACTGATTAAATAAAGAAATTTTCTTGGTGCCTCCCTTTTTGCTAGTTTCATCTAAAACTTTTGCTTCAAGTGTATTTGCAATGCCAATTCCTAAAGCATTTGAAACGCCCAATCCGGGTGCACCTAAAAGCGTATTTTCAAATCTACTATAAGTTACTATTTCACCTAAATTGTTCGTGTATTGGTTGTAATACTCATCAAAACTTGGTGTAAATCCATAAGAAATATTTGGTCGGATTAAATGCCGTATGGCCTGAATTTTATTTGTCTCTTTAAATGTATATGTACCATAAATGGTTGTTCCAATGCTAGAAGTAAAATTATAGGTTCGGTAGGAATCAAAACCGTTTTTACGAATAACTTCTACTTTATTTGTGGAAGTGTTAAATAGTTGTTCATTTGTATTGAATACCCAATTTTCTGCAAACGAAGTTCCAGCGGTAACACTAAAATGTTTAAATACTTTAAAATTTGTAGAAATAGGAATGGTATGTGCTATGCCGGCTAACGCGGTATCGAACATTTGAGATTTAAATAAGAATTCTTCTGTTGTTGAAATCCTATTGTCTCCTTTTAAACCATATTGAAAGTTTATATTTTGAAAAATTCCTTTTTTAATTCCGTCTTGTTTGGCAAATGGAAAAATTCTGTCAACACTTAAATTAAATGAAGGCAGGGTCAAATTTACTATTTCTGTATTTGTGTTTTGATTGTGAGTAACCGCCAATGAAAAATTTACCAAGGGTATTATTGGAACCGTTTTTGAATAACTAATTGAAGAACTTAATGTATTATTTAAATTAGCACCAACATTAACAAAATTTAAAGTTTGTCTAAAATATTTACTACTTCCAAAATTTACAGAAGATGAAAATCTAGAATTTGCAGATGCTTTTGCGTCTTGATTGTGCGACCACTGGATATTGTATTGATTGCTCCTTTCATAACCTGGGAAGCCTTTCTCGCCTAAAACTTGGTTTTCATATCTTACTTGAAAACTTCCATTAAATTTATATCTTTTAGCATAAGAGGTTTCAGATCTAAGAGCATAACTACCATTAGTATAATAATCCGCCAATAGTGCTAAATCATAATACTCACTTAATGCAAAATAATACCCTCCGTTTTGTAAAAAATAACCACGTTCATTGTTTTGTCCTGGTGCAGGCATGATAAAACCAGAAGTATTTTTATTTGTCATTGGAAAAAATGAAAATGGAACGCCAATTGGGGTTGGAACATCTGCTATAAACATGTGTGTTAAACCCGTAACAAATTTCTTTTTTGGTACTAATTTTGCTTTGTAAGCTAAAAAATAAAACTCAGGATTTTCTTTGTTTTCAGAGGTAGTAAAGCGAGCATTTTTAAAAAAAATTACAGAATCATTTTCTCTTTTTGAAACCTCAGAACGCAGAAACATTTCGCCTTGTTTTGTTCTTGAATTCCAAATCTGAGCCTTACCTGTTTTTGTGTTAAAACGAATTGAATCGGGCTCAATTACATTTGTACCTTGTTTAAAGTAAGGATATTGTGAATAAACACCAGCACTATCTTTTAATCTTCCGGCATATACTTCATTTTTTTCGTAATCTAAAACTATAATTCCCGACTTTAAAACAAAATCTTGATACTGAAGTTCGGCTTGATTATATAAAGTTAACCTTTTTTTTCTTTGATCCATTTTTTCATAATCTTTAGCCTTACGATTTACAATACCTTCTAATAATGGTTTTTTTGTAGTGTCTTTTTTTATTGTAATTAGATCATTTGTATTTACTTGTACGCTATCTTTACGAGAGGTATTTTGACTGTAAATTTCTAAATTACTAACAATTAGAAAAAAAAATAAAAAAACGATATGATTAATTTTTGTACTCAAATCTTTAAATACTATTTTTGTAAAAAATGGTTCAGTTTTTGAAGGGTCAAACTTACGTATATTTTTTGTTAAAATTTAGAATTTAATAAAATTATAACGTATTTGAAATTACAAAAAATAATTAATCACAAATGAAAAAAATACTAATAACACTATTTATCTGTTTCTCTATATTTTCATTTTCTCAAGAAAAGAAATTTAAAGTAGTATTAGATGCCGGACATGGCGGTAAAGACCCAGGTGCCACAAAAAATGGCTGTATTGAAAAGCAAATTGCCTTAGATGTTGTTTTAAAAATTGGTAAAATTTTAGAAAAATATTCAGATTTTGAAATCAAGTATACTAGGTCAACAGACGTTTTTATACCTTTAAAGGATAGAGCTAAAATTGCTAATGACTTTGAAGCTGACTTATTTGTCTCTGTGCATTGTAATTCATCGGTATCACCAAAACCTTATGGAGCTATGACTTTAGTTATGGGATTATCACGAGCAGGTATGAATTTTGAAATTGCAAAAGCAGAAAATGCAGTAATTTCACTGGAGGAAAACTTCAAGGAAAAATACGAAGGTTTTGATCCAAATAATCCCAATACACAAATTGGTCTGCGAATTATTCAAGAAGAAACGTTAATGCAGAGTATAAATTTTGCTAGTACTGTACAAAGTTATTTTAAAAACAGCTTACAAAGAAAAGATTTAGGAATGCACCAGCAGCCGCTTTGGGTTTTAGATGCAACTGTAATGCCGGGTGTTTTAATAGAATTGGGTTTTTTAAGTAATGTACAGGAATCTAAATATATGAAATCTGAGGAGGGAAAATCAAATTACTCTCAAATTATTGCACGCTCAATTATTGAATATAAAAATAATGTAAGAGGCACGAATACACCTCCAAATGTATTACAAATTAAAGAACCAGTAATTGTTGA
>JBIPOM010000245.1:0-5815 GCA_044379175.1 Flavobacterium sp.
GTGCATATACTATTCCTGCTTATACCCCGCTGTTCGGGATTTGTAATCCCGAACTCAGATAATTTTTGGATTTAAAATCCAATACAAAGGCTTTCGGATAGCAAACCCGAAAGAGCTAAGTTTGAAGTGGTAATGGGTAACATTTTACTACTGACCGTGATTTATAGAGTAGTATTTTCTGTAAATTTTATACTTTTCATTTAAAACAATCCTTTACCCCTTTAGCTTTTCAATCAGCTGCTTTTGCGAATCAGCCAACTGACGCAGCACCTCATTTTCGCTTCTTAGCAGCTCCACTTCTCGCAGCAGGTGCTCTATTTCCTGCTGCAAAAACTTTTGCTGTGCATTATGATGGCTGCCATAGTGCTCCAAAGGCTCGTTTACCACATTTTGGTGTTCGGTCATATCCAGTACTTTTTTAATCTCTTCCAACGTTTTTTCATTTACCTCGCCTTTTTGCTCAATGTATGAGATCAGCGGGCGAGTTCTAAATATACGCTCTGCCAAATCCTGCTGCGTTAAGCCTTTAGCAATACGCGCTAGTTTTATTTTCAATCCGATATGCATAAATACAAAAATCGGACAAAAAAAGTTTACATTAAGATAATAATAAACAATTTATGTTAGCATAATTAATGAAATAAATAACACTTTTGTTATTAAATATAATAATAAAAAATAAATTTGTAAAAGCAATATGAAAATACCCCCACTCATACTCGCATTATTAATTATGCTTCTAGCGGTAAACAGCTCTGCACAGCAGCTTATAAGGCAATCCATCAATACCACGGGCAGCCAGCTGCAATCAGGCAATCTGATATGGCAGCAGTCCGCAGGTCAACCAACAATAGTAGGCACTGCTTCTAACACAACATCAACACTTCGTCAGGGATACATACAACCACCCGCTTACAGCATAGAAAAAGAAAACACCAAATGTCAGGTTAAGATATGGCCCAACCCAACCGAAGGCATGTTTGACATCAGCCTTCAGGAGGAGGGAAACGGCTTTAGCTATGTCATTTTAAGCAGAGATGGCGCACTGGTGCAAAGCAGCACCATAGCCCCTTTTCTTTCCAGTAAAGTAAATATGGAACAATACGCACTAGGCGTATATGTAGTAGCCATTAAACAACAAAACCGAATCTGCGCCACAGAAAAAGTAGTTCGGTACTAATCAAATAAAACACCACAGACAAAATGAAACAGCAAGTATCATTAAAAACAATCCTGCTAACCATACTCATAATCAGCAGCCTCACCCTCTCAGCCCAATACCAACTCAACCTACGCTCAGGACTGGCAGTAAGCAGCTTTCTGTTTAAAAACAGCAATGGCAAATTCGATAACAGCTACAAATATAATATCGGCAACTATACCGCATTCAGCTTTGATGCCAATATCGGCAAACTGCATACAATACGACCATCTATAGCCTATAGGCAGGCAGGCGCCTTCACCTATATCGAAAAAACCAAAGTAAAATACGACCTGCGTTATACCGATATCAGCTTAGCCTATCTCATTAACTGCTACAGCAACGATAAAGTAAAACTATATGCAGGGGTTGACCTCAGCCTGGGTGTGCTTCTCCTTGCCGAGCAAAGCAGCGGAGCCGACAACTATAACCTGCGCAGCGAAAGAGCAGTAAGAGATATAGAATTTATGCCCCATGCTGTTTTAGGTACCAAAATAAAAATACTCGACCCCTTATACTTTGGAATAGAGTACCGCTTCGGGATAAGCGCCAACAATATAGAATCAGATGCCCAACTACCCTCACAGGCAGGTAGAAACATGACCCACAACCTGCTTTTCGGGCTCAGCTTTAACCTACCCCAAGGCAGCAAAAAAAATGATACAGAACAACCGCAAAAATAAACAGCGATGAAAAAAATATACACCACCCTATTTAGCGTATTTGTAGCACTGGCAGCACTGGCACAGGCACCACCGCAGGGGATCAACTATCAGGCAGTAGCCGTAGATGCAGCAGGCAAAGAAATAGTAGGCATAGATGCACAGGGCATACCCATAGCAGACAAAGCCATCAGTGTGCGCTTTGGCATTATCAGTACAGCCCCCAACGGTACCCTGCAATACGAAGAAGAACACAGCGCCAATACCGACCGCTATGGGCTGTTTAACCTGACCATAGGATACGGCACCCCCACAGCAGCAGGAGCAGCAGGTACATTCGATAAAATAGACTGGGGCAGCGGCCCGCATTATCTGAAAGTAGAGGTGGACATCAAAGGCGGCAGCGATTATAAACTCATGAGCCTGCAACAACTGATGAGCGTACCCTACGCCCTATACGTAAAAAGAGCCGCCTTTGCAGATAGTGTAGATATAGACAAACAACTGCCCAACAGCAATAGATTAGATAGCATAATACTGAACACCGTGGGCAACTCAGGCTACAGCCTGGATAGTGCTTTTGTAAAAAACGATAGTCTTTACATAGTAAACGGCAATGGTAACGTCATCAACACCGGTTATGTAAAAGGCCCCATAGGAGCCACCGGGCCTCAAGGCATACAGGGTTTACAAGGCCCCACCGGAGCAGCAGGAACAAATGGCACCAACGGAACCAATGGTGCTACCGGAGCGACAGGCGCTACCGGACCAATAGGCCCTACGGGAGCAGCAGGCACAAATGGCATCAACGGAACGAATGGTGCTACCGGACCGACAGGCGCTACCGGACCGACAGGCCTCACGGGAGTAGCAGGCACAAATGGAACCAACGGAACGAATGGCGCTACCGGAGCCACCGGTGCAACAGGTCAGCAAGGTATTCAAGGTGTGCAAGGTGTGACTGGTAACGTTGGAGCAACTGGTGCACAAGGAATTCAGGGTGCGACAGGTAATACTGGTGCAACCGGTGCTACTGGCCAGCAAGGTATTCAAGGTTTGCAAGGCGCAACAGGCCCAACGGGTGCTACCGGTCAGCAGGGCATTCAAGGTTTGCAAGGTAACACAGGTGCAACTGGAGCTACCGGTCAACAGGGCATTCAAGGAGGACAGGGCAATACAGGCGCAACTGGAGCTACAGGTTTACAGGGTATTACTGGAAGTACAGGTGTAACTGGTCCCATAGGTGCACAGGGTGCAACAGGAGCCACTGGCAATACAGGTGCAACAGGGAGCACTGGGGCAACAGGTTCTACAGGCGCACAAGGTATTCAAGGCGTTACAGGAAGTACGGGAGCTACAGGTAGCACGGGGGCAACTGGAACTACTGGCAATACAGGTGCAACAGGAGCCTCTGGGAGTACAGGCTCAGCTGGTGCGCAAGGGAATACGGGTAGTACTGGTGTAACTGGTCCTACAGGTGCACAAGGTATTCAAGGCGTTACTGGCAGCACTGGAGCTACAGGTAATACTGGTGCTAATGGCAACACTGGGAGTACAGGAGCAACTGGCGCAACAGGTTTACAAGGCATTCAAGGCGCAACTGGTAATACAGGCGCAATTGGTCCTACTGGCAATACAGGTGCAACAGGAGCCACTGGGAGTACAGGCTCAGCTGGTGCGCAAGGGAATACGGGTAGTACTGGTGTAACTGGTCCTACAGGCGCACAAGGTATTCAAGGGGTTACAGGAAGCACGGGGGCAACTGGTAGCACAGGTGCAACAGGAGCTACAGGGAACACTGGAAGTACAGGAGCTACTGGTCAACAAGGTATTCAAGGTAACACAGGCGCTTCGGGTTTACAAGGCGCAATTGGTCCTACAGGTACGCAAGGCATCCAAGGCGTTACGGGTAGCACTGGAGCAACAGGAGCGACAGGGAACACTGGACCAACGGGAAGTACTGGAGCGACTGGTCCCACAGGTATACAGGGTGCTACAGGAGCGACTGGTAGCACTGGACCAACGGGAATTAGTATTACAAATACTCAAATTATAAATGATAGCCTTATTATTTCATTGAGTAATGGTCAGTTTTTAAATTCAGGTCTAATAGCTAATCAATCTAATAATTCTTCAGTACCTAAAAATTCAATAAATGGGAGCTTTTCAATAACTAGTATTGGTACTTTAACTAAATGGGTTGTCCCTAATGGAGTACAAAATGTACAACTTATTCTTAGAGGGGCATATGGTGGTTCTGGCGGAAATTCAAAAGATGCCTATGGAACTGTCATTGCAACAGGAGGTGCTGGAGGGGATTGTGGAACTTTTTCCGTTGTTATTTCAGTAAATACAAATGATACCATAAGTGTATTCTTGGGGGCAAACGGTTTAGCTGGAAATGACAGGACAGGTTGTAGTGCAGGAACCCCTTGTCAAGCTGCCTCAGGCACAGGTGGACAAACTTCAGATTTATACATTAATGGAACCTCATTGGTTAAAATGTATGGCGGCACAGGTGGTACAGGCGGATATAACGTTGTTGGATGTGGTAACTGCCGTGCTGATGGAAATTCAGGAACTAATGGAACAATAGATACATCCTTGTTTATGAATAATGGTATATTATTTTACGACAATAGTAACTCTCTAAGTACTTCTTGTAATAAATTGATTATTAGATATTGATAAAGCTTATATTATTTGCTCCCATCCCCCTCTTTTTTAAGATTTTAATGATGGATAATTTTAAATTGTAATTTATATGCCAAAGCCAAAAAAATATAGAGAAAAATGGATTGACCCTTTATTGCAAGGACTGACTTTTTGGGTTGGATACAAGCATCAGCTTTATCCTCATCATCACATAAATGAAGGTGCAATACAATCTGAAGCTGCCCTTCTTATTCAGGCTAATCGTTATGATGGAGATAAGCTATACTGTGAAAAGAGTTATAGTGAAATTGTCAGTTCAAATCATAATTCAGGTAAAAATGATGTGAGAGCTGACATTTATATAGAAAAGAAAGATGGCTCAAAAATTATTATAGAAATTAAGCGTTATCCTAATAAGGCTGGGATAAGTAAAGATTTCAAAAAAATGCTTGACTTGAGAAATTCAGTTAACAAAGTGGATATAAAATGCTATTTGCTGTTAGTTGGTGAAGGAAAATTACCTCTTAATTTTGTAGATAAGAATAAAGGGACAGCTAAGCGTGGGAAAATTATACATGAAGATGGATTTATTTTAAAAGTCAGAAGAGTTTGTAAGTCAACCTCATCTTTTAAAGAAAATAAATTTATGAAAAAAGCTAACTATGCTTGCCTAATTGAATTAATTTCTCATGATTAAAAATTTCGTTCCACAAAGAAATATTCAGTGTTGCATTTTATTAAATAAATATACATGTTTAAGTGTATAAAGCTAATTTTACAAGAGGATTTCTGAGAGCTTTTGATTTTGATTTTATGGGATTGCGGAACGAATATTCAACGCTTTCTTAATAGTTGTTGTTTATGGTTTATTTGATGTTGCTCATTCTTAAAAATACTTCATAAAAAGATTTGAGTGATTGCAGATACCATTATTCTTTTATCCAATTAGGACGTTTTAAATCGATGACCTTCAGAAACTAATTCTTTCTGATATTCTTTCCTACCAATTACGAGGTCAAAGTTACTTCAAGTCAAGCAGTGAAGTAGGAGAATTACTTGGAGGTTATAAGACAAAAACCATCCAATGCGCTTTTCAGCAACTAGCAAAGCTCGGTTACATCACCTCAATGATTAAGGAGGGAAACAAAAAGAACTATACCCTTAGATATGCCAGTGTGGTTGATATGGAATACTGGGTGCAGAGTGCTGAATTCCTGAAAGGTAGAAAACGAAAAGTAATTGTACCGTGATGTCGGGTGTTTCCACCCGACATGTTTAAAGTTTGACAGCTGATTTT
>JBIPOM010000133.1:0-5798 GCA_044379175.1 Flavobacterium sp.
GTACATAAATTTCCATTCGATGTCCGCAATTGAATACCTGATACATTTCTTTCCAATCGGTTTTAGAATTTTCTTGAATCAATTGAAATAACGGTGGTACTGGAAATAAATTATCTTTAATCACGTGAACGTTGTTTACAAAGTGAAGCACCTTAGTTTGGGCGCCACCACTGCAATGCACCATTCCGTGAATTTGATTTGAATTGTATTTAGATAGTAATTTTTTAATAACTGGCGCGTACGTTCTGGTTGGAGAAAGGACTAATTTTCCAGCATCAATTGGACTATTTTTAACTGCATCAGTTAACATCGTTTGACCCGAATATACCAATTCGTTTGGAACAGCTGCATCAAAACTTTCTGGATATTTAGTTGCCAAATATTTCGCAAAAACATCGTGACGTGCAGATGTTAATCCATTACTTCCCATTCCGCCATTGTATTCGGTTTCATAAGAAGCTTGACCAAATGAAGCTAAACCTACAATTACGTCTCCTGCTTGAATATTTGCGTTATTAATTACTTTGCTTCTTTCCATACGAGCCGTAACCGTTGAATCTACAATAATAGTACGAACCAAATCGCCTACATCTGCAGTTTCGCCACCTGTTGAGTGGATAGTCACGCCGTGTTTCTTTAATTCTGCAATTAATTCTTCTGTTCCATTAATTATGGCTGAAATGACTTCAGCTGGAATTAGATTTTTATTTCTTCCGATAGTAGAAGACAATAAAATATTATCGGTTGCACCTACACACAATAAATCATCAATATTCATAATTAAGGCATCTTGCGCAATGCCTTTCCAAACAGAAACATCGCCCGTTTCCTTCCAGTACATATATGCTAAAGCTGATTTTGTACCTGCGCCATCAGCATGCATAATGATACAATAATCTTCATCTTGTGTTAAATAATCCGGGATAATTTTACAAAATGCTTGAGGAAACAATCCTTTATCAATATTTTTAATCGCATTATGTACATCTTCTTTAGAAGCAGAAACTCCTCTTAAATTGTAGCGTTGGCTCGTTTCAGAACTCATTATTATGTATTGTTTGTTGTGTGGCACAAAGATATAAATAATTAGGTAATGTGCCAATAAGATAATGCGACAATTTGCCTTTTCAAAATAAAACAAATTAGAATTAAACACAATCACAGAAAATTTTACAACCTTTGCAGTTAAGTGGTTTACAAAACAATCAAAAATAGAATTGGAAAAGTTAGAAAATTCCGTTACAAGTTGGACAGTTTGTCAAAATTGTAAAGGACAAGGTAAAAAAAATCGGAAGCAACCTAAAAAATCGTTAATTCAACAAGAAAGCATCGTATCTAAAAACAAACAGATTTCTTGTAAAAAATGTTTGGGTTCTGGATTAATTTCTTCTGCTAAATTTCCACAAATTGACGCTGAAAATTATCCAAATATTGCAATTATTGGCGGTGGAATTGGCGGAGTCGCTTTAGCTGTCGCTTGTTTACACCGAGGTATTCCTTTTACATTATTCGAACGTGATAAAAGTTTTTCAGACCGATCTCAAGGTTACGGACTTACGTTACAACAAGCAAGTAAAGCAATGAAAAGTTTTGGGATACACTCTTTAAAAGAAGGTATTGTTTCTTCAAAACACATCGTTCATACTACAGAG
The DNA here is from genome assembly GCA_044379175.1 of Flavobacterium sp. GTDB lineage: Bacteria > Bacteroidota > Bacteroidia > Flavobacteriales > Flavobacteriaceae > Flavobacterium. Next base: position 1,653 of record JBIPOM010000133.1, read on the forward strand.
GGCAACATTATTGGAGAATGGGGAATGAGAAAATGGATGCCATCTAGTTCAAAAAAATCACAAAAGCAAACCAATATTCATATAGCGAGACAATCGTTACGATTAGCATTACTTGAGCAACTTGGTGGACACAATAGTGTACAATGGGGACATCAATTATTAGATTTTAAGGAATCTGATACTAAAATTGATTTGAGTTTTCAAGTAAACGGGGAAATTAAAAACGTTCAAGCTGACATTTTAGTTGGTGCAGATGGCATTCGAAGTTCCGTTAGAAAACTGTTGTTAGGTGAAGAAATTTTACCATTACGCTATTTAGATTGTATGGTTATTTTAGGTATTTGTTCTTTAAAATCACTAAAAAATATTGAAAGTCCTTTACTTGATGGTGCCACGGTATTTCAAACTGCCAACGGAAAAGAACGCATATATATGATGCCTTATTCGGAAGAGGCTATAATGTGGCAACTTAGCTTCCCCATTTCAGAAGAAGCAGCAAAAGAAATAAGTACAAAAGGCAAAAATTCGCTTAAAGAGGAAGCGATACAAAGAACTAATTGGCACTCGCCTATTCCAGAAATTATTAAAGCAACTTTAGAATCCGAAATTTCAGGTTATCCTGTTTACGATAGAGAAATACTATCTACTACATTATTAGAGAAAATAGAAAAAAACATAACTTTAATTGGTGATGCCGCACACCCAATGAGTCCGTTTAAAGGTCAAGGTGCCAATCAGGCATTGTTAGATGCATTGTCATTCGCTCGAGAAATTACGAAAAAATGTACGAAATCCTCAAACTGGAAAGAAATTGGAATTAGAAAAAGTGTACTAAACGATTTTGAAACCGAAATGCTATCACGAAGCGCCAGTAAAGTGAAAGATTCAGCAGAAGCAGCAAAATTTTTACATTCAGAAATAGCACTTTATGAAGGTAATCAACCTAGAGGAAGTGTGTTTAAGAAAATAGATCGTTAGATCGTTAGATGATTAGATTTTTTGATAATTAGACAATTTACCAATTATCTTACTTTTCTAAAATCATAATTTCTACTCTTCTATTGGCAGCTGCTTGTTCTTCTGTTGCTTCTGGAATGGCAAATTTTGGTTTCGAAACACCGAATCCTTTTACTTTTATACGTCGTTCTAAAATGTAATTCGATTGCAAAATACGTTTAACTTGTCTGGCTCTATCTAAAGATAAATTTCTAATGTCTTTATCCACACAACAAATATGCCCTTGAATTTCAATGTATAATTTTGGATTCATTGTCATAATACGAATCAATTCAAAAATTTCTCTTTGTGAGGAAGGCATAATGCCAAAGGAATTTTTATAAAACTGAATTTCAGGCAATACAATTAGAGTTCCTGGTCGAGACAATTGAATTTTTTCTTCTAAAGTAGCGCCTTCAGGGAAATTCATATCCTTTTCCTCAATTGGAATTAAGCCATTTGTAGGAATATCTTTAGGAACTTCTACCTCTACCTTTGGTTGAATTAATAATGCCTCTTTAGCCAAATCTTTTTCTTGTAAAAAAACGATAATGGCTTTTCTGTTTTCAGCTTTAGTATTAGATTTTGCTCCTTTTTCACCTAAAGAAACAGATTTAAAATCTTCCCTAATTTTAACCGATAGTTTTACTTTATTAAAAACATAATCTACACGTTTTTGAGATAAAGTATCATTGTAACCAGAAGAACCAACTTCATCTGTTGAACCTGTAATAGAAAGAATTTTAGAATTTTTATTTGCTGCAATCCATTTATTTAATTTAGTCAACTCAACTTGATTTAATGCAGATTTGTTGTTTTCGAAATAAAACGAAATACTTTCTTGCCCAAAAAAGGTAAATGGTAAAAGGCAAAAGGCAAAAGCAAATAGAAATTTCATTATTTTGTATGTTTTATGATTTTAATAGCCACAAATATAGACTAAAAACTATGCCATTTATTTATCTATGATTAAAATTTCAACGCGGCGATTCATTAATGCTTCATACCCATTTCTTTCAGGAATTTTATATTTTGGTTTAGTTGAACCATAACCTATATACTGCATCCTATCAACTGAAACACCTTTTTCAAGAAAATAATTCATAACAGCTTTAGCTCTTTGTGAAGAAAGAAATATATCATCAATTGGAATGCAACAAATGTGACCTTGAATTACAATTTTAAGTCTTGGGTTTTCAATTAAAACTTTTAACCATTTATCTAATTCAATTTTAGCATTATATAATAAAATTGTAGAATCAAATTGAAACTGAATATCTTCTAATGTAAACAAAGTCCCAAAAGGAACTTTTTCAATCAAATCTGCAAGGGGTAATTTTAGAGGTAAATTCAATTTCTCAACATTAGTAACTTTAAGTGTATCTAATTGTTTTAATAATTTATAATCATTAATAATAAACTCTTCAATAAATAAATTCTTTTTTTCTAAAAAATATATTGTTACTCTTCTGTTTTCAGAATCTTCATTTGACAAAGAAAACGATTCACCTAATCCAATTGATTTGAAATCTTCACGAAATTGTATCTCATTATTTATTTGCTTAACTACAAAATCTATTCTTTTTAATGACAAATCATCATTAAAATTAACAGTTCCCTTTTCATCTGTCATACCAATAATAGATAGGATTTTGGATTGTTTGTTATCTTTTATCCAAGAATTTAAATTTACAAGTTCTTGAGATACTAATTCAAATTTATTAGAATTAAAATAAAACGAAACACTTTCCTGACTAAATGAATTAGTAAAAATTAAAGAAAATAGGATAAAAAAAATAAATTTCATTGGTATGATTAGTAATAATTATTTATCTATGATTACTATTTCTATACGGCGATTGGCTTTTCGTTCTTCTTCATTTTTTTCTGGAATGGGAAAAATAGGTTGCTCAGCATCGAAGCTTTTATAACTTAATCTCGATTTTTCTATTCCGTTTATCACTAAATATTCAATGGTTCCAATACAACGTTTTAAAGCAATTTCTTCTTTATCTTTTCCAGGTGTGCAACAAATATGACCGTGAATTTCAATTTTTAATTTTGGATTGTCTTTTAATGCTTTTAGTAATTCTTCTCGTGGCTTATACGATTCTGGATATAAAATATCCGTTCTGTCGTAAAAGAATAAATTTTTAAGTACTAATTTATCGCCTATTTTAGATTTCGAAATACGTGTCCCTAAACTTTCTTCTGGAACAACTTTGGGTGGCGCTTTTTTTTCAATTTTAAAATGAATTTCCACTTTTCTGTTTAAATCTAAATCTTTTAATTGATTGAAGTTTTCTCCTTTAGATTTTACTTCAAATACAGAATTAAAAGAAGACAATCGAATTAAACTTGAAACAAAATTAGCTCTTGCTAAAGCTAATGAATCGTTATATTTATTTGAAGAACGCAAATCGCAAAAACCAATAACTTTCTGAATTTTTAAATCTTTTGTTTTCATAAACTCATTGAATTTTTTCATTTCTTTTTGGCTAAGTTCACTTGAATTGGTATCAAAATAAAGGGTCATTTTCTTTTGTGAAAAAGAAGATAAGCAAAAAACAGAAAATAAACTTATAATTAATGATTTCATAAAATCGTTTTTTTTTAATATAACTTAAAACTACCAAAATTATTGTAAAAAAAATGCTTGTTATTTCTAACAAGCATTTTCAAATCTAAACAAATATTATTTAATAAAAAACAATTCTCTATATTTTGTTAATGGCCAAATTCCATTATCAACTAAAAGCTCTAATTTATCGCAGTGTTCGCGAATTACTTCAAAATATGGTTTTACTTTATTACAGTAAGCGGCTGCCATTTTTTCCGTATTGTCTAAATTATTTGCTTTTTTACGTTCTTCAATCATTTCGTCAATATTACGATTGATGCCTTCAATATGTGCTGAAATTTCTTTGATTAACTCAATTTGTTCCTTTGCGATTTTTGTGAAATCTTTTTCGAAAATATCTTTTAAACCTTTTACGTTTTCAATTAACGTGTTTTGATATTTAATAGCTGTAGGAATTACGTGATTACGAGCTATGTCTCCTAAAACTCTTCCTTCAATTTGAATTTTTTTCGTGTATTCTTCTAATTCAATTTCGTAACGTGATTCTACTTCAATATGATTCATTACAC
>JBIPOM010000023.1:0-20319 GCA_044379175.1 Flavobacterium sp.
CTTTTTCAACGCATTTCTAAACACATCTTCCAAAATAGCCATAAGGGTTACTCTGTCGATTAGTTTGTCGTCTTTAAATTCTGAAAATGAATCTATTAATGCAATATTCTCCATGGCATGCTTTATTTTTAAAATGATATTATTACTATTGCTTCTTTTATCTCTGTGTAAGGAATTGTGATTGATTTATGAACGGTTACCTTTCCTTTACCAATTTCTTTTGGTTCTCTTGTGCTCCAAGTTAATGTGGCATTTTCTTCATTTGCGTCAGCTAACGTAGCCTCAAAATCACCTTGAGAAATAGTTTTTATTTTTAGTGTTCTTCCTATGTTTTTTATATATTGTCTAACTAACTTTAATGGCGATGAAAGACCTGCTGAAGCTACTTCTATGGAATACTCTACTTCTTCACCTTCTAAACCGCTATCTAAAAACTTATTTATATTAATGCAATCTTGTAAATTTACTCCAGAATCTCCATCTATTACTACAGAAATTTTGTTTGTTTCTGAAAAATCTAAATCAATCAGAAACAATTGTAAGTTTTCTTCCAACGCCTTGTTAAGCAAGTCTTTTACTTTTTCTTTAAATGTCATCTTTATAAAAAGAGGCACGCAATGCGTGCCTCATTATTTGGTTGATTACTAAATAACTTCGCAAATGTACAACATTTTTTTAAAATGTACAAATAATTCATTTTTCAAAAAAATGAATCAATTCAATAATAAAATTGTAACTTTATAGTATACTTAAACAATAATTAAATTTACAATTATGAAAACAATTTTAGTCCCTACCGATTTTTCAAAACATGCTGAAAATGCATTAAAAGTTGCTGCGCAAATTGCCAAAAAAAATAATGGCGAAATCATAATATTACACATGTTAGAGTTATCTAATTCTGGTAATGACGCTTTAAATACTTCGCACGAAATTCCTGAACTAATGTTTTTTAAGAATGCGGCATTAGCTAAATTAGATGCATTAGAAAATGCTAGCTTTTTAAACGATATCGATATTTCAAGCGTCGTACAATTCAACATGGCATTTGAAGGAATTATGGAAAATGCCAAAAAACATCATGCTGATTTAGTGGTAATGGGCTCGCATGGAGCAAGTGGTTTTCATGAAATGTTTGTAGGTTCCAACGCAGAAAAAGTAGTAAGAAATTCAGAAATTCCAGTATTAGTAATTAAAAAAGAAGAAACTAATTTTAAAGTAGACACCCTAACATTTGCTTCTGATTTTTCAAATGAAATTAAAAAACCTTTTGAAAAAGTAGTTAATTTTGCTAACTATTTTGATGCTCATATTAATTTATTACATGTAATTACACCAAATAACTTCAACACAACTAGGGCTACCGAAGAAAAAGTAAAAAACTTTATAGAAGAGTTTAATTTTACAAATTACTCTACACATATTTATAATGATATCAATGTAGAAAAAGGGATTTTACATTTTTCGAAAGATTCTAAATCAGATGTAATTGCAGTATGTACCCATGGAAGAAAAGGAATCTCTCACTTTTTAAACGGTAGTATTTCTGAAGATTTAGTCAACCACGCAAAAAGACCTGTTGTGGCTTTTAAGATATAAGGCATTTGAAGACAATCGGAAATAAAAAATCCCACATATGTGGGATTTTTTTGTTGGTTCACAAGGACTCGAACCTTGAATGACTGCACCAAAAACAGTAGTGTTACCATTACACCATGAACCAATTATTTTGCAATTGCGAGTGCAAATGTAATATATATTTTATACTCTGCAAATGTTTTTTGAAAATTTTTAAGAAAAAATTAATTGGTAATCTCTTCAATAAATGGTTTCTTTGTATTCTAAATTAATTTAGCATAAATATGACATCATTTAATTATAACAAATGGAATACCTACTTTGGTTGGTTTGCTTTTATAGTTGCATTAGTTACCTACACGTTAACCGTAGAACCTACAATGAGTTTTTGGGATTGTGGAGAATATATTGCTACTGCAGCAAAACTTGAAGTTGGTCATCCGCCAGGAGCGCCGTTATACCAAATGATAGGTGCGTTTTTTGCTATGTTCGCTGCAAATGATAGCCAAATAGCGTTGATGGTTAATATGGTTTCTGTATTTTCAAGTGCCTTCACTATTTTATTAATGTTTTGGTCAGCTACAAAAATTATTAGAAAAATTGTTGTCGCTACCTCAGAATGGAATAATGAAACTTCAAAACTTACACTTGGCGCATCATTAATTGCTGCCTTATCCTATACATTTACTGATAGTTTTTGGTTTAATGCTGTGGAAGCAGAAGTATATTCTATGGCTTCTTTATTTATTGCCTTATTGTTTTGGTTGGGCTTAAAATGGGAAGAAGAATTAGAAACTGAAAGAGGAAACAAATGGGTTATCTTAATTTCATTGGTAATTGGACTTTCTTTTGGTGTACACTTTTTGGCATTATTAGCTTTACCATCTATTGGAATGTTGTATTTTTTTAAAACGCAAAAAAACATTACTGTAAAAAACTTTATTGTTGCCAATGTAGTGATATTAGCTATTTTAATGTTTATTTTTAAATTTTTACTCCCTTACACGTTATCATTCTTTGCTAAAACAGAAATTTTTGCAGTAAATTCATTAGGATTGCCTTTTAATTCTGGAACAATTCTTGCCTTTTTATTAATTGTCGCTGGTTTTTATTTTGGCTTGTCATATACCAAGAAAAAAGAATTTATAAAATTAAATACCTTATTATTATGTGTATTGTTTATTTTAATTGGATTTTCTACTTGGATTATGCTTCCTGTTAGAGCTAATTCTAATATTAACATAAATGAAAATAAACCTAGTGATGCTGCTGAAGTTTTAGCTTATTACAACCGTGAACAATATGGTGAAACTAAGTTGTTTTATGGCCCTCAATTTTCTAATACGTATGCGGGAGCTGATGAAGAAAATCCATACTCTGATGATAAGCCAAACTACGAAAGAGATGAAAAAACTGGAAAATATATTATTACGAATAATTATATCAACGGAAAACACAATCCAAATTCAAAACACAATGCTTTTTTACCAAGACTTTGGAGCGAAGAACACGCTAAAAACTATATGACTTTTACAAAACCACTTGAGTTTAGTGTAAATCATGAAGCTTTTTATGACGAGGAAACCGGCGAAACAAATGAAGAAAAACTAGGTCAGTTTACTGAAATTGTTACGGATTTTAGAAGTCAATTTGCATCTAACAAACTTGGTTTAGACGAATACGAGGAATTTCTTAAAACCTATGGTGATTTTTTAACGATTGAAAAACCAACGTTTTCAGACAACATGAAATTTATGTTTGAATACCAATTTGGTTATATGTATTTCCGTTATTTAATGTGGAATTTCGTGGGGAGACAAAATGATTTACAAGGAAATTATGAAAGTTTAGAAGGAAATTGGTTAAGCGGAATCAGCTTTATTGATAATCTACATTTAGACAATCAAAGTAAATTAACAACCGATATGAAAAATAATAAAGGAAGAAATACGTATTTCTTTTTACCTTTTATTTTAGCCATTATTGGAATGGTGTATCATGCACAAAAAGAATGGAAATCATTTTATGTTTTACTACTCTTGTTTTTATTCACTGGTTTAGTGTTGAAAATTTACTTAAACGAAAGACCTTTCGAACCAAGAGAAAGAGATTATGCCTTAGTAGGTTCCTTTTATATTTTTGCAATGTGGATTGGCGTAGGAATTTATGCCATTTATCAATATATTTTAAAATATGTGTCGCCTAAAGTAGCACTTCCAGCCGTCTTAGCGACTACTTTATTAGTTTCACCAGTACTATTGGCATCAGAAAACTGGGATGACCATGATAGAAGCAATAAATACACAGCTGTTGCGATGGCAAAAGCCTATTTAGATTCTTGTGAACCCAATGCTATATTATTTACAATTGGCGATAATGATACATTCCCAATGTGGTATTTACAAGAAATTGAAGGGTACAGAACGGATGTTAGAATTATAAACACAAGTTTGTTAGCTACTGATTGGTATATTGATGAGATGAAGGTAAAATCGAATAAATCAGATGCTGTGCCTATTTCGTTTACACATGATCAATATGTGGGAGACAAAAGAAATTACTGTTTATTTGACGAAAGAACAACCGACACGTTAGATTTAGGTTTAACTTTAGATTTCTTGAAAGACGATCGTTCTAAAAGAGAAATGAAAAATGGTCAATTTGTACATTTTTATCCAAGCGAGCATTTAAAAGTCAAAATTGATAAGCAAAACATTATAAAAAATAAAGTTGTAGATAAAAAATATTACGATTCAATTGTACCTCAAATTAATTTGAAATTAAAAGGCGGTGCGATTTACAAAAACAGAATTTTAATGTTAGATATTTTTAATGCCAACAACTGGAAACGTCCTATTTATTTCTCTCCAGGAAGTTTTGGTGCAGACGATTATATTTGGATGAAAGAATACCTTCAGTTAGACGGTATGGTGTATAAATTAGTTCCAGTAAGAACAAAACTAAAGGAAGGAAACTCTTACGATATGGGCTATATTGATACAGAAAAAACCTATAAAATCATTAACAAATGGACTTGGGGCAATGCTGGTAGCGATAAGATTTATCATGATCCAGAAACTCGCAAAAATGCCTTATCCTATAGAAACAATCTATCTCGATTAATGACCGCATTAATTGAAGAAAAGAAATTTGATAAAGCCGAAAAAGTAATTGAAATTGCTATGAAAAACATGCCAATTGATTACTTTGAATATTATACCACTGTTGAACCATTTGCAGAAGGGTATTATAAAATTGGGAAAAAAGAAGAAGCGAGAAAAATTTTAAATCAACTGATTAAAAAATATCAAGAAAAAATAACTTTCTTTCATTCGCAGTCTGAAAAGCAGAAAGCGTTTTATCGCATGGAAATTTATAGAGAAATTGAAATTTATCGTTCGCTATTGTTATTAGCTCAGGAAAATGGAGATTTAGAGTTTTACGATTTACAACGAGTAAAATTCAACAACTTCAATAATATGATGGGCGATTATAAAAGAGAAATTGAATAAACAAATACACAAGCCATTCGTTTGAATGGCTTTTTTTTATGATAAAAGTTCCTAAAATAATAAAGCTCTTATTTTTTAATCAGGTTTGGGATATTCCGAATTCTGAAAATACTATTTATTTAACTTTTGATGATGGTCCTACTCCAGAAATCACAGAAAGGGTTTTAGAAATTTTAGACAAACATCAAATCAAAGCCACCTTTTTTTGTATTGGAGATAATGTTAGAAAATACCCGGAAATTGTTCAGAAAATAATTTCACAACAGCATTCTGTAGGAAATCATACATATAGCCATTTAAAGGGTTGGAAAACAACTACAAAAACATATATAAGCAACACAGAAGCTTGCGAAATCAAACTGCATTCGTTATATAAAATTCGAAATTCGAAATTATTTCGTCCACCTTATGGTAAAATTACACCTTGGCAATCCTACAAACTTAGAAAATTAGGTTACAAAATAATCATGTGGGATGTATTAAGTAAAGATTATGACGCAAGTATTTCTGCAGAAAAATGTTATGAAAATGTGATTGAAAATGGTACTTCAGGAAGTATAATTGTATTTCATGACAGCAATAAAGCAAAAAAGAATCTCCTCAATAGTTTAGAAAAAACAATTGAAAATTTAAAAAGTAGAGGGTTTAAATTTGAAAAAATCGCCTAAGCTTGTTCTTGAATAAGGGAAATTAAAGTATTGGCATCAAATTCACCGCTTTGTCTCCAAACCATTTGACCATCTTTGTAAATCATAAAAGTGGGTAGACCTTTAATACGAAGCGCTTCCGCTAATTCTTTATTTTTATCTACATCAATTTTAATAACTTTAGCTTTATCGCCCAAAGCAGCTGCTACGTGACGGATAGTTTCATTCATAGTGATAGATTGTTCATGCCATTCCGTAAAAAAATCAATTAATACTGGCACTTGAGCATCTATAAGTTCTCCAAATTTCGACATAGACCGAATGTTTATTAAACAAATGTATATATTTTTTTAATATATCAAACAAAAATGTGCACTTTTTAGGTGATTACACCTCTTTTTTGGTTTTTTTTAACTCAATTACGGTAATTTCGGGCATAATCCCTACTCTTCCTGGATAGGCATGAAAACCAAAACCACGATTTACATAAATATATCTGCCCGCATTTTCATATAATCCTGCCCACTGTTTGTACACATACTGCACAGGACTCCATTTAAACCAACCCGGAATTTCAATTCCAAATTGCAAACCGTGCGTATGACCTGATAACGTTAAATGATAATGAGTTTCATGATTTTTAATTTCATTTTCCCAGTGACTTGGGTCGTGGCTCATTACTATTTTAAAATCTTCTGGTTTAACATTTGATGTTGCCTTTTTTAAATCTCCTTTTTTGCCAAAATGTACTCCCCAATTTTCTACTCCAACCAATACAATTTCGGAAGAACCTTTTTTTAACTTTACATTTTCATTCATTAATAAGGTGAAATCTAATTTTTTATGAATGCTCTTTATATCTTCAAAATTTTGATTTTCTTCTTTTTCCGAATCCCAATCGTAATATTTCCCGTAATCATGATTCCCTAAAATGGAATATTTACCAAATTTTGGTTGATATAAACCCTTAAATGTATCAATCCATGGATCCATTTCTTTTGCGTGCGTATTTACAATATCACCGGTAAACAATAATAAATCGGAATTTTGTTGGTTAATTAAATCCACAGCGTATTTTATTTTATCGGTATCTTCGTCAAAACTACCGCTGTGAATATCAGAAATTTGAGTTATGGTGGTCCCGTCGAATTCTTCAGGCAAATCATCGAAAAATAATTGCTGACGTATTACTTTGAAATTATATTTTCCAATCGTCATCCCGTAAAGTAAAGATGCAAAAGGAATAGTTGCAATTCCTAAGGCAATCTGACTCACAAAACGTCTTCTTGGACTAAAAAATTGTTCCCTGTTTTCATCAACAAAACTCATAATTGAAGCCTCCACCAATCGTGAAACATCTTCAATAAATAAAATTAAAAAAATTAAAATTTTTGGCACATAAATTAATAAAGTCATACCAATAACAAGTAAACTTGTTTTATTTTGACCTTTTCCTCTGTCAAAATTCATAAAAGAATATACAATAAAAAGCATTAAAACGATTGAAATTACTAAATAAATTACTAAAACCCATTTGTTTTTAGTAATCGTTTTAATTGCCTGAAATGCATAAAATTCAATAATTAGTAATATTATAAGTGGTATTAAACCTTTCATATTTTTTATTTTTTACAAATGTATTAAAGGTTTATATTTGTAGAAACTAAAAAACTATATTTTATGAAAAATTTAATTTTTACTTCATTGCTTTTCACTTATATAGGCTTCTCTCAAGAAACTTATACTTTTAAAAGTGGCGGTAGAGTGTTTGAAAACAACGAACGTTTGAACTCAATTGAGGTAAATCAAAAATTTATAGCCCAACCTGAAATCATTAAATTATACAATACTGGTAGAAATAGAAAAACTTTTGGAAATATTTTACTTTGGGGAGGGATTGGAACTGTTATCGGTAAGTTTCTCTATGAAGCAGCTACGCCAATAAAAGCCTCGGAAACACAAACTGCTTTTGGACCAAGAGTTGAATATGAATACTCTAAAAATACTCTTTTTTATGTTGGAGGAGCTTTTGTTCTATTAGCAATACCAATCAAAATAGGCTTTCAAAAGAAAATTAAAAAATCTATTTTTTTAATGAATGAAGAAATAAAATTACAAAAACAAAACACCGGAATCAATTTTGAATCAAATATAATTGCCAATACAAATGGAGTTGGTTTAAAACTAACTTTTTAATTATGTCACAAAAACGCTTATTTCTTTTAGACGCTTATGCACTTATTTTTCGAGGTTATTATGCTTTTATAAAAAACCCAAGAATTAACTCAAAAGGCATGGATACATCTGCCATTATGGGATTTATGAATGCTTTAATGGATGTGATAAAACGTGAAAAACCCGATCATTTAGCTGTAGCTTTTGATAAAGGCGGCAGTACATTTCGTTTAGAAATGTTCGAACAATATAAAGCCAATAGAGATGCTACGCCAGAAGCCATAAAAATTGCGGTACCATACATACAAGAGTTATTACGTGCGATGCACATTCCAATTATAGAAGTAGCTGGTTTTGAGGCAGATGACCTAATTGGAACGATTGCAAAACAAGCTGAAAAAGAAAATTACAAAGTCTTTATGGTGACACCTGATAAGGATTTTGCACAATTAGTTTCGGAAAACATTTTTATGTATCGCCCAGCCAGAATGGGAAATGACATTGAAATTTGGGGAATTCCAGAAGTACAAGCGAAGTTTGAAGTAGCAGATCCAATACAAGTTATTGACTATTTAGGGATGATGGGCGATGCCGTAGATAATATTCCAGGTTTACCTGGAGTTGGAGAAAAAACAGCAAAGAAATTGCTAGCTGAATTTGGTTCCATGGAGAATCTTTTAAACAATACAGATAAACTAAAAGGTGCTTTAAAAGACAAAATTGAAGCCAACAAAGCACAAGGAATTTTATCTAAAAAATTAGCAACTATTTTATTAGATTGTCCTGTAACTTTTGACGAAAAAGATTACGAATTATCTACACCAGATGTAGAAAAAACAGATGCGTTGTTTATGGAATTAGAATTCCGACAAATGAAAACGCAATTCGATAAATTGTATAATCCAGCAGCGAATGCAGAAGTAACAAATTCTGAGATTCCCGTTTTAAAGAAAGCACCAGTTAAGAAAACTACAGATGAACAATATGATTTATTTGGTTTTTCTGATGCTGATGACGCTACAGAAACTATTAATTCGTATTATGCAACTTTAGAAAATACGGAACATTTTTATCAAAACGTACAAGGCGATTTACCAATAAAAATGTTCATTCAAAATTTATTGAATCAAACTTCAGTGTGTTTTGACACAGAAACCACAGGTTTAGATGCTTTAAATTCCGAATTAGTAGGTTTGGCCTTTTCTTGGGAAAAAGGAAAAGGATTTTATGTCCCGTTTCCAGAAAACAGAGAAGAAGCTCAGACTTTAATTGATAAATTCAAGCCGTTTTTTGAAAATGAAACTATTGAAAAAGTCGGACAAAACATTAAATACGATATAAAAATTCTTTCTCTATACGGAATTGAAGTCAAAGGGAATTTATTCGATACGATGATTGCGCATTATTTAATTAATCCAGATATGCGTCATAATATGGATGTTTTGAGTGAAACCTATTTGAAATATTCACCAAAATCTATTACGGAATTAATTGGTAAAAAAGGGAAAAATCAAGGAAATATGCGTGATATTCCTCTAGATGATATTAAGGAATATGCTGTAGAAGATGCCGATATAACCATTCAATTAAAAAATCATTTTTTACCTATTTTAGAAAAAGTGGGTACGAAAAAACTATATGACGAAATCGAAATTCCTTTAGTACCCGTTTTGGCCGATATGGAAAAAGAAGGGATTAACTTAGATGTCGATTTCTTACAAAAAATGTCCGTTGAAATGACGGCTGAAAGTAAAGCTTTAGAGCAAAAAATATACGAAACCGCTGGCGAAACGTTCAATTTAGCGTCTCCTAAACAATTAGGTGATGTTTTATTTGAAAAAATGAAAATTGGCGGAGCAAAACAGAAGAAAACAAAAACTGGACAATATGCCACGGGTGAAGAAATATTAAGTTATTTAGCCCACGACAATCCGATTGTAAAAGATATTTTAGAATGGCGTCAAATGGTGAAATTACAAAGTACATACATTGATGCCTTACCCAATCAAGTAGATTCGAAAACTGGTCGTGTTCATACTGATTATATGCAAACCGTTGCGGCGACAGGTCGTTTAAGTTCTAATAATCCGAATTTACAGAACATTCCTATTCGTACCGAAAGAGGAAGACAAATTAGAAAAGCATTTATTGCCAGAGATGAAAATTACACCTTAGTTTCTGCCGATTATTCTCAAATTGAATTGCGAATTATAGCGGCTTTATGTGGTGAAGAAAATATGATAACTGCGTTTAAAAACAATGAAGACATTCATAAAAGTACGGCGGCAAAAGTCTTTAATATTGCTTTAGAAGAAGTAACAAAAGAACAAAGAAGTCATGCCAAAACAGTAAATTTTGGAATTGTTTACGGGGTTTCTGCATTTGGACTTAGTAATCAAACCAATTTATCTCGAAAAGAAAGTGCTGAGTTGATTGATGCGTATTACAAAACTTATCCGAAATTGAAATCATTTATTTCTGATCAAGTAGATTTTGCGAGAGAAAACGGATATGTAGAAACTATTTCGGGAAGAAGACGTTATTTAAAAGATATAAATTCTGCAAATGCAATTGTTCGTGGTGGCGCGGAAAGAAATGCCGTAAATGCCCCAATTCAAGGTTCGGCAGCGGACATAATTAAAATCGCAATGATTAACATTCATAAAAAGCTAAAATCGGAAAATTGGCAATCGAAAATGTTATTGCAAGTACATGATGAATTGGTTTTTGATGTACATAATAGCGAATTAGAAAAAATTCAACCGATGATTAAGTTCGAAATGGAAAATGCTTTTAAAATGATAGTTCCTTTAGAAGTTGAAATTGGTTGTGGAAAAAACTGGTTGGAAGCACATTAATTTGTTATTAAACCTGACAGGATTTCGAAACCTGTCAGGTTTAATAACAAAATGCCTTCTTAAATTTTAAGAAGGCATTTTTTATTTATTAATTGAATTAGTTTATTACAATATCATCGATTTGCATTGTAGTAGTTACTCCACCACTACCATTTCCAATATACTCAAAAACTAAAAAACCATTTCCTGTTAATGTACTCGGTATTGCCCAATTTCCACTATTAGTAAAATTTGTTGGATAACCTGAAGACAAGCCTGGATCTATCGTAAAACTTGAAGTGATATTTGTTAATATTGCAGACGTAACATCTGATCCTGCTACGTAATTTGTAGTGTAATATACTTTTAAACAAGTTCCATTAGCAAAACCAGCTTTGGTTTTAAAGGAAACAGTAGAAGCTCCTGTAAAATTGACAGGGACAAAAAACAAACTTCTATTTGCTTCTGCAGTACCGCCAAAAGAACTCATTTGAATATACTTGTTCCCTCCAAAGGTTTTTAATTGCCAATATCTTGTTCCAATTGCAGCATCATTGATGTACTTTGGAAAAATTTGCTGATTTGTAGTTGTATACGAAGTAAAAGGTTCGTTTAAAGTAGAGTCATACGTTAATGAAGTCCCCACGATTGGCGGTGCAAAATCAACAGATAATCTAGGATTTGTTAGCATTATGTCTTTTTCAGTACGTACCATAAATTGGAAAGTACTTCCAAATTTAGTTAAAACGCCACGAATTTTCCCACTTTTACTAGGAACAGGTTTTGATGAAAAGTTTGCAAATTCTGAAATTCTTACTGTAATTTTGTTTCCAAATTGATCAGTAATTTGATGATTGGTAGCTCCTCCTAAATTATTTAAGCTGGCATCAAAATATTTTTTACCCATTGAAGCATCTAAAAACTGAACATTATCTAATTCAATAAGTTTATTCAAATTGGCGTTATTTGATGTTTCTAAAACTGTTAAATTATTTACCAATGTATTTTCATTAACTTTAGCACATCCTCGTTTGATTATTCCTTCATACTCAACACCAGAAATTCTTCCCACCTCATCATCTGTTAAAATAGATGGCGTACCGTTATTATATAAAGACCCTAAAACCATAGCTCCGTTTTCGGTTACAAAATACCTGTCTTTAAGATGTACATATACTTTTCTCCCTGGCTCATATTTAGAATATAAATTATAAGCATCAATTGGCATACTAAACCCTCTTGTGCCATCAAGAGAAACTAATGAAATTGATTTGTAAAAATTACCACCTTCATCACTAGAAGTTACATAAGCTTCAATAATATCGTTTGGTACATATTTTTGATACGAAGCAGTTGAAGTGGCAATTAAAGCAGGAACTGAAATTGTAGCTGTTAAGTCACTACATTCCCCAGATAAATCTGGAGTATCATAATAATCACTATTGATACAACTAAAAAGTGTAGAAAATAGTATACTTGCTAGTATTAAATTTAATTTTTTCATTACTGTTTTAATTATTTAATTTATAAAATAAAAAATTATCTACTTGGAAAGCGCCATCCAAAGTATCATCTGTTCCAGATCCCTTAAATCTAAATGCGATATGAGCTTTTCCGTTATATGCTGACAAATCGATATTACTAGCTAAAAACTGATACCAAGCAACACTTTTTGTAGGAATATTTGCTTGTAAAGGAATCCATGTGGCTGCCATAACATTTGTACCATCATAATTAGTAGAGAGATAGACTTGTAAGCTATTATTTGGAGAATCCACATCTAAATGATGTTGTGCAACTTCAAAAGCTACACCCTTCTTTTCAGCTACATCTAAATTAATTTCTGGTGAAATTAACCATGCAGTGTTCACACTACTTCCTGAATTGAACGCGCTAAATTCAGCATATCCGTTAGTAACACCGCCACTAGTATATGTTCTTTCTCTCCATTTCCATGTTCCAGTTTCGTTAAAATTAGTCCAATCGGTAAAGTTAAAATCAGTATTGTTGACTGCGGTTTGAAAATCTTCTTTAGAAATTGTAACTGTAGTTTTTGGTATTGCTGTTTCTTCTTCTGTACAACTTACTAAAATTGCCATTGTGAATGCTACTAAAGTAATTCTTAATACACTATTTTTCATAACTAATTAATTAAAAGTTAACGTATACATTTATAAAATAGGTTCTTCCAAATCCGTAAAAATATTTAGGACCAAAAGATGGTGTTCCATTTGCGTTATCTGCTTGTAAATCTGGGAAAGTTGCTTTTCTTGATTGTTCAAAACCACCTGTTCTGTAAGTGGTATCTAAAACATTATTAATTGAAGCAAAAAAACCAAGAGTAGTATTATCAACACGCCATGATTTTCCACCGGTAAGATTTAATAAATTAAAATCTGAAAATTTCTCTTGTTTTAAAGCCTGTCTTACTGTTTCTTCAGTTGCACCAGGAAAAGAAATTCCGTTATTGTTTACTGAAAAATTATCCGTTCGCGTAATGTTTGAAATATCCAAATAAGAATCGGCTAAATAATTAATATTTGCGCCTACCCACCAAAAATTTGGATCTCTATATTCCAATCCAAAAGAAGCTGCGGTTTGAGGCATACCAGGTAACCTATAATTTTTTAAATACGCTTTTCCAAAATCCACTACTGGTTGTGTGTTTGTCGCACTTGCTAAAGCATCATCATTAATTTTCAAATTTGGGTTGTTCGCATATAAGTATTGCCCATAAGAAGCTGCTATTGTTGCCTTAATAGTTGAAGTAACTTGATATTCTAAACCTAATTCTAAACCGAAATTTTGCTTTTCAATTCCTGTCAAAATTTCAGATATAAATGAATCTTGGTCATTTCCATCTACATCTTCTCCAATGCCTTCTGCATAAAAGAATGAAATTTCTGTAGCATTTTTTACATTAGAGGCAAATCCAGTAACTCTAGCTTTAAACTTAGGCATTCTAATAACATAGGAAGCATCTAAACTGGCGATTGTTTCGCTATCTAATTCTGGTGTAATATTATTGTTAACACGTGCATTTGCAAAAGTGTTTCTCATGTTTGGTGCTTTTGTAGCATAAAACCCATTGAAGTCTAACAAATGCTGACCTGTAATTTTATATACCAAACCTCCTTTAAAACCAAAATTTTCAAATATTTGTTTGGCGCCTTTACCGAAAGAATTGTTTGCATAAATTCCATTTCTATAAAGACCTTCTCTTTGATATTGGGTTCTTGAGAAAGATTGTGCCAAATAGAAATCCACTTTTTTATACATAAATTTAAATTGGGTAAACGCGTCAGCTACAATAGCATTTAAATTATAATTATAACCGTATTCGTCACCTACTTTAATTTGTCTGTTTGGATTATTTAGATTCGACTGTCCCATTTCCCCTGCAAAGAATGGATCAATATCTTCAAAATATTGTCCTCCTAATAAATCCAACATATTTTGAAAATTGTGAGATTTTAATTTCTTAAAACTTGCACCAGCATTTAATTTAACATTATCTGATAAATCCGAAAATAAAATAGAATTAGCCGTAATTTGTTTATCATCCGTTCTGTCTTCATACAAAGCATATAAACTTTTTCCTGGACTAACACTACTATTTAAGTTAGCATAATACATGCTATTCCAATTAATTTGACTATTATTTGTAAAATAACTTTGCGCCGCTGTCGCACCTGCTGTATCGCCCAAATTAGAAAAATAACTTGGTAAATTTTTATAATATGTTGGGTCTGGATTACTAGCTGATTGAAAATCCAATCTGCTGTTTCCAATTGATCCAGATTGATATGCAATATTTGTATTTAATGAGGTTCTGTCTGATATTTTCCAATAATGGCTTAACATTAAAATTGGCTCATTAACATCTTTATCTCTAGAATTACGTTTTTTTCCGTCTTGCCATCCCCAAAATGAATTGTATTTAATTCCCATTAAATTATTCACCTCAGCAGTATTCGGAGAAGATTTTCCTCTGGTGTTTTGGGCATAAATTGAAGTAAAATTTAAACTGTGTTTTTTATTAAATCTTTTTTCAACACTAATAAAAAGCGAGTTAGCTCCATAGTCAGTACCTTCAAAATAACCTTCTTGAGCCCAACGTCTGGAACCTGAAATGCTGTAGGCCCATCCGTTATCCATTAATCCAGAATTATGAGTAACCATTGATCGCCAAGAATAATTCGTATTTGTTCCAGCCATAGAAATTCTTGTTCCTTTTCTGTACAATGAAGCTCTAGTGTTGATTTCTTGAGTTCCTAAAATTCCACCAAAAGTATAATCCGAGGGTGCAGAACCTAGGGTAAATTCTTGGATTCTTGTAGCATCATTTAATCCTCCCCAATTGCTCCATTGTGGCCTTCCGTCATAAATTTTATTCATTGTAATACCATTAATCATGGTGACCCCGTATTCATTATCTAAACCTCTCATTCGAAATCTAGCCAACCCCCAGTTAAATGCTGCAGCCTGCTGATAAGCATCTCTTGAAGATTGTAACAGCCCTGCAGTACTTTCAGAACCACTATTGTCATCACCTAAATCATTCTCAGTAATGGTAACTAAACTTAATTGTTGTTCCGTAGTAATATCCTCTTCTAAAAAAAGTAGACCTACATCTAAATTTTCATTTGCAACAACCTCAATTAAAAAAAATTGTGTGGTGTAGCCATCCAAAGAAACAACTAACGTTTGACTTCCTTCTGACAAACCAGAAATTTGAAACTCTCCAAAATTATTGGTAGTAACAAATTGTTCATTAGATTGAATCATTACCTTAACGCTTCCAATAGGACTTTGTGATTTTGAATCAACGACTTTACCTTTAACTATTGTTTGAATTTGCCCCAATACTAAAATAGATTGAAATAAAAACAAGAAACTTAATACTAGTTTTTTCATACTTGATTATAAATTAATAACTTACACACAATTTAGTAACAAACTAAAAAGCTGGTAAATGTAAAACAATTAATTAAATTATTTACCTTTGATGCAAAAATTACACTAATAATTTAAACATTACATAACCCTGAGGCATGAAAATTAATTCAATTTACATTACATTAGCGCTGCTATTAAGCATTTTAACAAGTTTTTCTCAAGTAAAAAAAACATACACAGTAAATACAATTGCCTTCTACAATTTAGAAAATTTATTTGATACTATAAATGATCCAAACATAAATGATGAAGATTTTATTTATACACCCGAAAATTATAAAGATAAACTTCAAAAATTAGAGCGAGTTATTTCTCAATTAGGAACAAGTGCCGATCAAAAAAATTCGCCTGTAGTTTTAGGAGTGTCTGAAATTGAAAACAGACAAGTGTTAGAAGATTTATGTAAACAACCCCTTTTAGCCGCTAAAGGCTATTCGGTTATTCATTTTGATTCGCCAGATAGACGTGGTATTGATACGGGATTTTTGTATCAAAAAGGACATTTTCAACCAACAAGTTATAAAAATTATGCCTTAATTGTAACTGAGGATGAAACCGACAAAAAAGCAAAAGACAAAGAAAAAGTAGAGGATACCGATGATAATGTAGTAGATACCAAAACAAAACGAATTTATACACGAGATCAAATACTTATGACGGGATTGTTAGAAGGTGAAGAAATGCACTTCATTGTAAGCCATTGGCCTTCAAGGAGAGGTGGTGAAAAAAGGAGTAGTCCGCTCCGTGAAGCAGCTGCTGCATTGAATAAAAAAATTATCGATTCGTTACAAATGATTAATCCAAATGCGAAAATCTTCACCATGGGCGATTTAAATGATGGCCCTTTTAATAAAAGTGTGAAACAAGTTTTAGGTGCAAAAGGAGATGAAAAAGAAGTGCAACCCTTAGGCCTGTATAATCCTGCCGAAAAATTAATGAAAAAAGGAATTGGAACATTGGCCTTCAGAGATTCTTGGGATTTTTTCGATCAAATTATCATTTCTGAACCCTTATTAAGAAAAGACTATTCTTCTTGGAGATATTGGAAAGCTGGGGTATACAATGCACCTTTTATGATTCAGCAAACAGGGCAGTATAAAGGATATGCTTTAAGAAACACTTCAACTGGACCTGGATATTCCGATCATTTTCCATCCTATATTTACCTGATAAAAGAAGCAAAAAAATAAAAAAATAATTAAAGGTACATTTAAAGTGCCTTTTTTTATTTTGTAAATTTACCTTTTAAAATTATTTTTATGTCAATTACAAAACCGTTCAACTTAAATAAATGGATAGAAGAAAATAAACATCTTCTGGTTCCGCCGGTTGCAAATAAAAATTTATATATAGATTCTGGCGATTATATTGTAATGATTGTAGCAGGGCCTAATGCAAGGAAAGACTATCATTATAATGAAACCGAAGAATTATTTTATCAGTTAGAAGGTGATATTACGGTGTATATTCAAGAAAATAGCGAAAAAAAAGCGATGCATCTTTCTGCTGGAGATATGTTTTTATTACCCGCAAAAGTACCGCATTCGCCCAGTAGATCTGAAAATTCTATTGGTTTAGTAATTGAAAAAAAACGAAATCATTTGGATGTAAAAGATGGATTGCTTTGGTTTTGCGATTCGTGCAATCACAAACTTCACGAAGTATATTTTGATTTAAATAATATTGAAAATGATTTTCTTACACATTTCAATGATTTTTATGCTTCAGAAGAAAAAAGAACGTGCAACAAATGCGGAACGGTTATGGAAAGCAATCCTAAATTTATAAAATAACCAAATCCATATTTCATTCTCTATATTCTATTCTCTATATTCTTTATTCTAAAAGTTAAATCAATTTATTACATTTGTAAAAAATAACAAAATCATTTAAAAAAGTTAAAAATGTCAACAATAGCCTCACAATTTGGAATGCCTGAAGCTTTAAAAGCACTTGGAATAAAAGAAATTAATGACGGAACCTCTACAGGTTCTAACAGTTTTTCATCTGGAGAAATCATTGAAAGTTATTCACCAGTTGATGGACAATTAATTGGAAAAGTAAAAACAACCACTGCAGCAGATTACGAAAAAGTAATGCAAAGTGCTACAGCTGCATTCAAATCGTTTCGTGCCATGCCAGCACCTCAACGTGGTGAGATTGTTAGACAATTTGGAAATAAATTAAGAGAATTAAAAGAACCTCTTGGAAAATTAGTTTCCTATGAAATGGGAAAATCACTACAAGAAGGGTACGGTGAAGTACAAGAAATGATTGACATTTGCGATTTTGCAGTAGGTTTATCTCGACAATTGAACGGACAAACCATTCCGTCTGAACGTCCTGGGCACGTAATGAGAGAACAATGGCATTCTATTGGTGTTGTAGGTATTATTTCTGCATTCAACTTTCCAGTAGCGGTTTGGGCTTGGAATACGGCATTGGCTTGGATTTGCGGTGACGTTTGTGTGTGGAAAGCTTCGGAAAAAGCACCTTTATGTTCTATCGCTTGTCAGAATATTATTGCTGATATCTTAAAGGCAAATCAGTTACCAGAAGGAATTTCTTGTATCATTAACGGCGATTACAAAGTAGGTGAAATGATGACTACAGATGTAAGAATTCCATTAATTTCTGCTACAGGTTCTACCAGAATGGGAAGAATTGTTGGTACTACTGTGGCACAACGTTTCGGAAAATCTTTATTGGAATTAGGTGGAAACAATGCTATTATTATCACACCAACTGCCGATTTAAAAGTAGTAGTTCCTGGAGCCGTTTTTGGAGCGGTAGGAACTGCCGGACAAAGATGTACTTCTACAAGACGATTAATTATTCACGAAAGTGTATATGATAAAGTAAGAGATGCCATTGTGGGTGCTTACGGGCAATTAACTATTGGAAATCCATTAGATCAAAAAAATCACATTGGACCACTTATTGATACAGATGCGGTGAACACGTATTTAGCCGCTATTGAAAAAGCAAAAGCAGAAGGTGGAAACGTATTAGTAGCAGGTGGTGTTTTATCAGGTGAAGGATACGAATCTGGATGTTATGTAAAACCGGCTATCATTGAAGCTGAAAATCATTTTGAAATTGTACAACACGAAACGTTTGCTCCTATTTTATATCTAATGAAATACGAAGGCGAAGTAGAAAACGCAATCGAAAAACAAAATGGTGTAGCACAAGGTTTATCTTCAGCCATTATGACAAACAGCATCAAAGAAGCAGAGAAATTTTTATCTTTCGCGGGTTCGGATTGTGGAATTGCAAATGTAAACATCGGAACTTCTGGTGCAGAAATTGGTGGTGCTTTTGGTGGCGAAAAAGAAACGGGCGGTGGAAGAGAATCAGGTTCAGATGCATGGAAAGTATATATGAGAAGACAAACCAACACCGTAAACTATTCGGATCAATTGCCATTAGCGCAAGGGATAAAATTTGATTTGTAGAATTGAAGTGATTAGTGAAAAGTAATTAGTGATTAGTTACTTTTTAAGATATAGAAAAACCCCTGTAAAAATTTTACAGGGGTTTTTTGGTTTTGTAGACAAAATTTCTTGCGAAACGTAAACGTATATTTGCTACAAAATTCGGAATCTTTTGAAACGATTGTTGTGCGACGTATTTTTTTTATTTTCTTTTATTTTTTAGAAATTCAATCATTTTTTCCAATTTAAATGATGTTTTATAAACAATTATTAGTGTGTATTTTTTTTCTGTGTTAATATATCCAAAACTTAAACTTGGAATTTCAAAATCTTTTAATATTCTAAATTCTGTGTTCTTGATTGTAATTTCTGAATTCGTATTATCCGTATTTTCAATAATCGTTTTCACAGAATATTTTTCAAATTTTTCTGTTAATCTTGTATACTCTAAATTTAAGTCATCTTCATTTTTAAAAGAAACAACTTGTGAAATTTCGTAGTATCCATATTCTAATCCTATTTCATCATAATCTAATTTTAGTAATCCTAGTTTTTGTTCATATTCTATATTCTCATTTTCTGAGAATTTTGCTGAATAATTTATAGTGTTTCCAATAGTTTTATTAGGATTCAAAACAAATTTCAGTTCAGATTGTTTAATAATTTCTTTAGGTGATTGATTTAAGTTTATATTAAAAAATAATTCGCTAATTTCACTTTCCATTTCATTCTGTCCAAAAGAATAAAAATTACAAAGTAGTAAGATTGTAAACAATATTTTTTTCATATTCTTAATTTAAATTTTTTGGTAATATGTTGCACAACTTGTTTATATGCGATATAAAACTTCTTAAACACCAATATTTGGATAGCTATGCGAAGGTTTGTTTCGCTTTTTTGTTTTTCAAATCTATTAAAATATTATTTTGACTAGTCCTAAATAATCGATACAGATTATTAGACAAAAATAGATTAATTAAACAGCATCAAAACCCTAATTATTCAACACTAAATTTCTTATATACTTTTTTTCTGTTCCATTCAATGGATAATAGGTACATTCCAGAAGATAAATTTTGATAATATAAGGTGCTGTTATTTTCTAAAATAAATTCTACAGTATTGTAAATTAGACTTCCATTAATTGAAAACACTGTAAATTGCACGTTTGTAT
>JBIPOM010000134.1:0-5769 GCA_044379175.1 Flavobacterium sp.
ATCGTAATTTACTTTTAAAATCGCTTTGTCATTATTTTTTAAAGTAACTTCATTTGAATTTAATTGTTTAAAAACCAATGCATCTTTTTCGAATAAAGCATAATTTAAAGCAATAGCATTGTTTTTTGTATCAACCAAAGTTGTTTTTCCAATAAAACTTTCATTTTCTAAATGGTGCGTTTCAAAAGTATCTGCTGCATTAAATTCTAATGAATAATTTTCAAATTTATCTGATATTGCAAAGGCAGGATGTGCTCCAATAGAAAAAGGAAGTACGTCATCTGATTGATTTCGTACAAAATATTCAATAACTAATTCGTTTTCCATTAATGTGTATGCCATTAATAACTTAAAACTGAAAGGATAAATTGCTTTTGTATCTTCAGTTTCATTTAGCTCAAAAATAACTTGAGAATCACTTTTTTTATCGAAAGAAAATTCCATATTTCTGGCAAACCCATGTCGTGTCATTTGATACGTTTTACCATTGAATGAATAACTATCATTTTTTAATCGACCTACAACTGGAAATAAAACAGGTGAAGTTTTATTCCAATACGTTTCATCGATATTCCAGATGTAATTTTTATTGTTTTTAACTAGAGAAATTAATTCAGCTCCTAAAGTATTTATAGTTGCTGAAAGTTGTGAGTTGGTAATTGTTATAATCATTTTTTAAATTCTTTTTTTAATAATCCATAGTGTACCGAATCTAAAAATGCATCATTCCAAAAGAAATCTTCAATAAAGTGTCCTTCCTTTCTAAAACCATTTTTTTCCAATACACGAGCTGAAGCGAAATTATTAGGATCGATAATTGCAGTAACAGTATGTAAATGTAATACATCAAATCCGAATGTTAAAATTGTTTTTATAGCTTCTGTAACATATCCTTTATTATGATATTCTGGCAACGTCATATAACCTAATTCCGAACGTAAATTTTCGTGTTGTGTTCTAAAAAAACCAATAATTCCAATTAAAGAATCGTTGTCTTTTTCTGTAATTACCCAATTAATAGCATTGTTTTCTTCTTTGTTACTCAAAAGTAAATTAATATGAGCCAAAGCTTCTTCTTTAGTAGTAATTAAAGGTCTTGGTATAAACTTCATTGTTTCCGAATTGCCCCGAAGAAGCATTACTTCAGGAATATCCTTTTCATTAATTTCTCTATAACACAAACGCTCAGATTGTAAATTTGGAAACGGAAGTATATTTATATGTATCATTATTTTGATTCAATTAATTTTGTCTTTAAAACGCCGATTATAGAAATTATATTAATTTTTAAAATTACTTAAATCCGTGTTTCAACTATTAATTCTTGATATTGAAATATCTTGACTTTTACTAAAAAACAATACCATACAAACAGCACCAATTGTGGCTAAAAGCATATCGGATTGTGTGTCCCAAACGTAACCTTGCGTACCTAAAAAAGCATCGCCACCTTCTCCTGTAGAAATCGAAACCCACCACTCTATCCATTCATAAGCTGCGCTAATTGCCAAACAAATAGAAACAATAATAAAATTGAAATAAGAAGTATTAGCAACTACTTTTTTTCGAATAAACAATTCTCGGATAATCATCGCAGGAACGAAACCTTGTGCGAAATGTCCAATTTTGTCGTAATTATTTCTGGATTGCTCAAATGTTTCTTTTATCCATTCAAATAAAGGTACCTCAGCGTAGGTATAATGTCCCCCAATAAATAAAATAATACAATGTATAAGTATAAAAAAGTAAGTAAAATTTGTGAATGAAAATTTTTTATGGGTTAGCACTAAAATTACAAAACCAACAATTGCTGGAATTACTTCTAAAAACCAAGTGAAATATTCTTTGGGTTGAATAGCTGAAAGCAGTAATCCAATAAAGAATAATACGATGTATATTTTAAGTGTATTGTTTTTAAACATAAGTAATTTATTTAAAACACAGATTACAGAAATTTTAATAATTTCTATAATCCGTGTTGTACCTATTTATTTTGGGGTTTAATTAATAATTCTACTTCTTTATCTCTTCTAATATCCTCTAAAATCCAATTCAATTCTGGATCGATGTTGTTTTTTCTATCATCTAAAGTAGGTAAAATTTCTTTATCTGGAAAAACACCTCTTCCTTCAATTTCTGTTTTACCAGCGGCACTTACTAACGCTAAACCAACTCGTAAATTCACTTTACTATTCGGCAATTGCACCAAAGGCATTTGAGCAGCAATTGTACCATTATAAGCACCTCCCGTTTCTTCACCTACAAAAAAGGCACGTCGACTTGACTTTAAATTTGAAGAAATAATACTAGATGCTGAAAAACTACCACCATTAATTAATACATAAATTTTCCCTTTAAAATTATTTGGTTCTGGATTACGTGACTTCGAATGACGATTACTTAAATAGGTAATATTTTCTTCTTTTCTTGTTTTAAAATAAAATAATGGATAGAAAATAGGTGCTCCTAAAATCTTAAAAAACTTAGTAACATAACCACTTCCTTTAAAATAATTCATGTGTAAAAAACTGGTCTTTGATACTACTTCATAATCATCAATAAAAACAAAAGGTTCAGAAACTAAATAACTATATAAATCAGCAATTTCATACAATCTTCCGCCACCATTATTACGCAAATCAATAATTAAATTTTTAGTATTTGCTACAGATAATTGATTAAAAGCATCTTCATAAAAATCATTTGAATTTCCATTAGAAAAACCTTTTATCGAAATCATTGCTGAAACGCTATCCTTATCCAAAAATTTAAATTCTCTGGTAAACGTTTTTGTATCTTTATTATAACCATATTTACTATTAAATTTCGCTTTCTCTTTTCTTTCTTTCTTTGATAATTTCAGCTTTTTTTGATTTGAATTCGACCCGAATGTATCTCGTTTTACAACAAAAAGCGAATCTTTATCATTTACTTTTAAAAGCAGTTGTAAGCTGTCTTGCATTTTACCTTTATTAAAAGTAAAATATGTACCAAAATATTTTCCTAAATACCTATTAAAAAAAGTAGTATTAAAACCATCCGAGGCGATTCTTTTCGAATATACTGAAATCAATTCAGATGGGTTTTCAGAATTTATGGAGATAACTTCGGTATTCGCTTTTATATTGTGTCGGGAGCGATTTTTAATTATAATTAATTTATTATCTATGTATTCAAAATCGAATTGAGAAAAAGGTGATTTTCCTTTTTTATTAATCGCTTGTGTTTCTTTTTTGGTAAACTTTGGTAAACTTGGTGAAACGCTTAAATGCCCTTGTCCAATTATTTTAATTACTTGACTTAATTCTTTATAGAAAGCCAAACCAGTCATAGGTTGTTGAATAGATTTTTTTAAACTATCAAACTTATAATCTAATTTTTCTTTAGAAACATACCAATACAATTTTGGATGCAATTGTTTGAGTTTTTTATATGAATAATCTACGTCTTTTTGAAGTTTATCTACCGGAATAGGTTCTGCTAATTGCTGATTAAATTTCTTGGTAGATTGACAAGAAAATAGAAATAAAGTACCGAATAGAATTAAAAAGTTCTTCATAAATTTGGGGTTTTATAATGAAAAACAAATCTAACTAAAAAAAACATCATATCCATATCGAAAAATCATGATAATTACTACAAATAAAAATAATTTACGAATAAACTGATTGCCTTTTAAAATCGCCATTCTGGTGCCAATTATACTTCCTGATATATTGGAAATCGCCATAATAATTGCAATTTCAATAATATAATTCCCTTGAGAAATAAACACGTAAAGTGCAGAAATATTAGTGATACAATTTATTATTTTCGCATACGCAGATGCTTCTAAAAACTCAAAACCTAAAAGTGCTACAAAACCTAGAACCAAGAAACTTCCTGTTCCTGGACCTAAAAAACCATCATAAAACCCAATTATAATTCCCAATAAAAATCCAAAAAAATACTTCTTTTTATCGGTTAATACTTTTGTAGAATAAGCACCAAAATCTTTCTTTTTAAACGTATAAATAGCAATAGCAATTAACATAAAAAAGATAAAAGGTTTCAGAATGTTCACATCAATTCGAGTAACCAATTTCGCACCAATAAAAGAAAAAACAAAAGAACTAAAAGCGGTAATTAATAATAATTTCCAATTAAACGTTACTCGTTTTGAATATTGCACCGCTGCAATTGAAGTACCTGAAAGTCCAGCAATTTTATTGGTTCCAAAAGCAGTTGGAATACTTGAATTTGGGAATAAAATCATAAAAGCTGGAAACTGAATTAATCCGCCACCGCCAACTACGGCATCTATAAATCCTGCCAAAAGAGAGGCAAAAGCTATAATTATTAAAATAGAAATGTCGTGTTGGGCAAAAAGTTCTAGTAGATTCATACAATTATAAAAAAAAACCTACTGATTAATGAAGTCGGTTTTGGGAAATTTTTGTTTTATCAAAAATAAGAATTTTTTCATTTATTTCAAACGCAATAAAACACCTTTTCGTTTCACAATATTTTTATAATCCCATTGAATTACTTTTGCTTTTTCTAGCCAACGGACTACTTCTTCTCTATTTATTTGTGACACATCTGTATATCTTTTTGATGCATCTTTGAATTTTCCAGAACCTATTTTAAGTTCTTTTTCCTCAAAACTCGCACCACTCCAAAATAGCAATCGTACACAATCTTTCAATTTATTATAACCCAAAATTGGATTACCCTCTAAAAACCAAACCGGATGGGCGTGCCAAATTTTGTTTTCGGCTTCTGGAAAATTTTCCATAATTATCTCAGACAATAGACTACAAATTAGATAATTTTCTCCAATTTGATTGTTATTATATTTTTGAATATCTGGATGCATAATAGTTAGTTAAAAATAAGTTACTCTTTCACTACTTTTTCCATTTTAAAAATATAATTAAATTCTTGAAGTTGAAAATACATTTTACCGTCAATTTCTTTATAAAATATTCCGAGAATTGTGTAATTATCTTTCTTTGAACCGATACTTATTAGTTGATTTTTTGGATTCAAAATCCATGATGTCTTTGAAAATCCATCGGTCAATTCATGAGATGCTCTCGATTTACTTGGTGTAACAAATTGAAATTTCTTATCCGATGTAAATGTAAATTCAGAATTAAGAAAAATATCAGACATCATTTTTTTCATTGCTTCAGTCTCTTTAGAATCACTAATTTCGTTTACTTTCCAGGTTCCAATAAAATTTTGAGAAAATGTATAATTAAAAAACAAAAATAATAGTACAAGTATTAGCTGTTTCATGAAAACTATTTTAAAAATTAAACCTCAAATATACTATTTTATAAATAATTAGAATAAAAAAGTCTAGCCATCTTACAACGACTAGACTAAAAATTCTATTTTAAAAAAGTATTACTTTTGGTTTCTAAATACCAATTGATTATCAAAACAGTCTAGTAAAACAATAGAATCTGTTTTAATGGTTCCTGCTAAAATTTCTTTCGATAGCTTATTTAATACGTCCCGTTGAATCACTCTTTTTACTGGTCGGGCTCCAAATTCTGGTTCATATCCTTTTACGGCTAAATATTCAATCGCTTCATTTGTTGCCGACATGGAAATATGCTGTTGTTCTAACATTTTAAATACCGATTTTAATTGTAAACCTACAATTTGTTTGATGTTATCATTTGTCAATGGTGTAAATAGTACAATATCGTCGATTCTGTTAATAAACTCAGGACGAACGGTTTGTTTTAATAACGTTAAAACCTCAACTTTTGCCGT
>JBIPOM010000024.1:0-20302 GCA_044379175.1 Flavobacterium sp.
CTGATTTTATTTGATTTTTAATAATATTTTGCGAATCTCTGTGTTTCTCTGTGAAACTTTGTGTAATTATTTTAATTAATTCCTCTTTTTCTTACCAACAACCAAATTACAATTGGCGCTCCTAAAATTGATGTAATTGCATTAATTGGTAAAGTAAAATCTAAACCTGGTAATTGTGAAATCGTATCACAAAGTAACATAATTAGGGCTCCGAATACAATGGTTGATAAAAATAATATTTTATGATTACTTGTTTGAAATACTAATTTTGAAATATGTGGCACGGCTAGGCCGACAAAGGCAATTGGTCCTACAAATGCAGTAATGCTTCCTGCTAAAATTCCTGTTGCTATAAAAATTAAATTGCGTTGTTTTTTAATATCGATTCCTAAACTTTTTGCATAATTTTCGCCTAGAAGAAATGCATCTAAACTCTTAATTGAAAACAAACTTAAAAACAAACCAATTGCTACTGAAATACTTAATATAGAAATTTGTATCCAACTTAAATTTCCTAAATTTCCCATTGACCAAAATATGAATTTTTGTAATTGTTCTGCGGTACTAAAATAGGTTAAAACACTAACAATTGCTCCAGTGAAACTACTAAACATCAATCCAACAATTAAAATTGATAGTGTATCTTTTAATTTTTTGGAGACTAAAAAAACTAATGATAATACAAATAAACTACCTATAATAGAGGCGAATAAGATACCTAAACTGGAAATGAAAAGTTCCGCTAAAAATCCTGGTAAAATTGAAGCGCCCATAATTACAAAAGCCACACCCAGACTTGAGCCAGAACTTAATCCCAAAACATAAGGTCCAGCTAAAGGATTTCTGAATACTGTTTGCATCAACAAACCTGAAATTGATAAGCCAATGCCAACTAAAACAGCTGTAATTGCTTTTGGTAAACGGAAATTGATAATGATATATTCCCACGTGTCTTTTACTTCTCCAAATCCAAAAATTGATTTCGCAACTTCTTTTATAGGTATAGCCACTTGACCAAAACTAATATTTAGTACAAAAACAACTACTAAACCGATTAGCAAAGTAGAAAAAAGGATTTTATGTTGTGCGTTTTTTTGCAATTTTAATTTAGTTTTTCAAAGAAATATAGTTGATAATTAGGTAATAATTCTGGATGAAATATTTTTACTAAATCTTTCAACACTAAATCGGGTCGATTTGGCGCCAATTCGTAATAAATTACGCCACCCGTTTTGCCTTTCTTTTTACTAAACGAATAAATATTTTTTGTTTTAAACGCCTTAAATTCTGAATAATGGGGATTAGCATTTTTAATTTCTTCCAAAGAAGTATATTGGTCTATAAACCAAATATCGGCATTTTTGGCAATACTATATACTTTTTCAAATGATAAAGATAGACTTCCAGTTCCTTTGGTTTTTGCCCATAAATAGTTTCCATTAGCATTAGTAATAAATTTTGCACCCCAACTTTCGCCTTGTGGTAAATACCATTTATCTTCATATAAAGAACCACTAAAAACAGTTGGTTTTACTTTTGTTTTTTCTACCAATTTTAAAGTCTCATTATATGTTTTTTCGATTGATTTGAAAATTTCATTGGCTTGTATTTCTTTCCCAAACAGCACGCCAAACAGTTTAATCCATTCTACTTTTCCTAATGGGGATTGTTCGTTCCAATCGCCATTTAGAATTACTTTTAATCCGTTTCTTTCTAAGTTATCGAGAGTAGGATTGTTATTATCTAAACCATAACCCATAATAATATCGGGTTGTAGATTTATTAAGACTTCTGTATTTAACGATTGATTACTTCCTAATTCTTTTATTTTTCCAAAATCAATTAAATCTCTAACTTTTTCTGAAGAAATGTAATTTAAATTAGGAAAACCAATTAGTTTATCTTCTTCTCCAAGCATTTCTAATGAAGGAATGTGTGTAGTAGATGTTAAAACAATAGTTTTAATAGGTACTTGAATTTGAGTAAAATTCTTATATTCTGTTGGAATTACAGCATTTTTTTTCTTTAATATATAAGAAAATTTCTTTTTTGCATTAGGCCAAGGTGAAGTTACTTCTACAATTGAATAATTTTCTTTTGTGATGATAGTTAAACCTTTAGCGTGTTTTATTTCGTTATTTCTTTTACTTTCTAATATCTTACTTTCTTTATGATTACAAGAAATAAAAGTAAATAAAAGCAAAAGAAAACTTGTTTTATTAGCAAAATACATTTATGAAATTTTTTACAAAAGTAAAAGATATTTATATAGTTTGATTTTAATTTTTAATAAATTACATTTACACTCGAATTTTGGTTGAACTTCTATTACATAGAAATTCATTAAAAGGGAATCAGGTGTAAGACCTGAGCTGTTCCCGCAACTGTATGCTATTAAACGTTAGTGTTATCTGCAAATCCACTGTTTCGCTATAAACGAGATGGGAAGGAAGACACTAATAGGCGAGCCAGGAGACCTGCCACATTCATTGAGTATCAAACTTTCGGGAAAAAAGGTTTGGGTATGGGTAATTCTATGCTTTTCTCCCATTTTGGAAAAATTTAAATTAGAAAAATGAAACTAAATTTCATTAAACTAGCAGCGTATTTTACGTTGGTAACCTCTTTTGCTATAGCTCAAGAGCAAGAACCGTCAAAAACAATTGAAGAAGTTGTAATTTCTGACACCAAATTCGCACAAAGCAAAGAAAAATCTGGTAAAATTATTGAACAAATTACAGCAAAAGATTTAGAAAACAAAAAAGGGCAATCTTTAGCCAATGTTTTAAGTCAAGTGGCAGGTGTAGAGGTAAATGGCAACCAATCAGGTACTGGAAAAAATTTAGAATATTATATTCGAGGTGGCAGAAGTCGCCAAGTGTTAATAGTAATTGATGGCGTTCCAGTTACAGATGCGTCTGGAATCGGTTTGCAATATGATTTGCGTTTGTTACCCGTAGAACAAATTGAAAGTATAGAAATTATGAAAGGTGCCGCAAGTACTTTATATGGTTCGGGTGCTGCAACAGGCCTAATTAATATTACTTTAAAGAAAGCCACAAAAAAAGAAATTGAGGGAACTGCTTATATTAACTTAGGTACACAAAACTTAGCCAATCAAACAAAAACGAGTGCTCAAGATTTTAATCAAGGTTTTTCTGTCAATGGTACAAAAGGTCGCTTTTCGTATTTAACAACCTTAAATAGTACCGAAACAAAAGGAATTAGTGAAGCCGCAGGTAAAAATTTTGAAGCCGATAATTTTTCAAGATTGAATATTATGAAAAAAATTGGTATTGATTTTAATTCTAAGATTAATTTTCAAGCTTTTGCTAATTATGACCGATTAAAATCTGCTTTTGATGGAGGTAGCTTTATAGATGAATCGGCAAACATATCTTTTTCAGAACAATTTAGAGTAGGCTTCAATTCAAAATATAAATATGTTAACGGTGAATTAAATTTTGTTACGGGTTATACAAATTTAGAAAGAAAATACGACACATACAGCTTATGGACATCTAGTATTGAAAATTCGTATTACAAATCGAGAAGTGTTAATGCTGACTTATTTAACAAATATAATTTTTCAAAACAAGTTTTTTTAATACTTGGTACGCAATTTCAATTTATGGATATGCAAGAAGATAGCGTTTATGAAAACATTTCAAATATTCAGGCCAACTTTAACGTGATTGATCCTTACGCAACACTTGTTTATAATTCTAATTTTGGACTGAATGTTAACGCGGGAGTAAGAATAAACAATCATAATGTGTATGGAAGTCATACTACTTTTAATTTCAATCCTTCGTTCAATTTCAAAACAATGCCTTTAAAATTAATTTCTTCCTACAGCACAGCTTATATAACGCCATCACTATATCAACTGTATTCGCCCTATGGAAATTTAGCGTTAAAACCAGAAGAAAACACAACAATTGAGGTGGGTTTAGAAACAAACTTGTTTGAGAGTAAAATTGCATTAAATGCGGTTGCTTTTTATAGAGAAGAAGAATATAGTTACGATTTTTTTACTAATACAACAACTTTTGAATCTAAGTATATTAATAATACAAGTCAGGTTAATGCAAAAGGTGTAGAAACTTCTTTAGTTGTAAAACCTGTTTCATACTTTTCAATAAACGGAAATTATACGTTTACACAAGTTGCGGAAGCACAAAGTAGACTCATACCAAAGCATAAAATTAATGTTTCATTTGATATTAATTTCACCAAAAAAACACACTTTAACGTACAATATCAATATGTAGAATCTAGAAATGATGCTTTTTTTGATATGAACACTTTCACTTCTATAAAATCCATTTTGGCACCATATGAGTTACTAAATTCAACCATTTCTTACGATGTATTACCAAATAAATTGTCCGTCTTTACGGTTGTAACTAACATTTTAGATAAAGATTTTTATGAAAATATTGGTTATTCAACAAGAGGAAGAAACTTTAAAATAGGTATCAATTTAAAGTTTTAATGAAATAAAACAATAGATTCCTCAAGTGATTATAGCACTATGTAACAATTTTACAAGATTGAAGTCTAATAGTTAGAATAGATTTTGATATTTAAATTAAAAAATAGTTAGTTATGAAAAAAATTATTGTTTATGTTGTTTTGATGATTTCATCTTTGATGTTTTCACAAAATTCTTTTGATAAATTAGAAGATAAAGATGGTATAGAAAGCATTGTGGTTTCTAAAAAAATGTTTGATTTAATGAGTAAAGTTAAAGTGGATGCAAAGGATAAAGAAATGCAACAATATATGAACTTGCTTAAAAAATTAGATAATTTACAAGCTTTTTATACATCACAAACAAAATGGAGTGGCGATTTAAATGCGGCGGCAGCTTCTTATTTAAAAACGAATCCTTTAGATGCTATTTCATCTACAACGCAAGATGGAAACGTAATCAAAGTGTACGGAAAAACTGATGTTAATGAAACCAACGTAAAAGAAGTTTTACTTGTTGTAAATGGTAATTTCAAAGGAGTAAAAACATCTATTATATCTATTAAAGGTAATTTTCCATTAAATGAAATTTCATTAATT
This sequence comes from Flavobacterium sp., assembly GCA_044379175.1. Classification (GTDB taxonomy): domain Bacteria; phylum Bacteroidota; class Bacteroidia; order Flavobacteriales; family Flavobacteriaceae; genus Flavobacterium. Next base: position 5,077 of record JBIPOM010000024.1, read on the forward strand.
GTAAATAAGTTAAATCTTCCAGGAGCGGATATATTAAGTAAAATTGATAAAAAATAAACGAATGAAAAAATTATTTTTACTAATTATTCTAGCCATTACATTCAGTTGTAAAGAAGATGTTTCTTTACAAAAATACTTTGTTAAAAGTGGGGAGAAAAAGGAATTTATGGCTTTAGACGTTTCGTCATCAATATTAAATATTAATGAAACCAAATTATCAGCTTCCGAAAAAAAAGCGTTGCAATCTTTTGATAAAGTAAATATTTTAGCATTTAAAAAAGACGGAAAAAATAATGCGCAATACACAAAAGAAATTAAAGAAGTGAAAGAAATTTTAAAAGATACTGTATATCAACCGTTGATAAAATTAAATGGCATAGGACAAAACGCTTCAATAATGATAGTTGGCGACAATAAACAAATTGATGAGTTAATTTTGTTTGGAAATAAGAAAGAATTAGGTTTTACAATAATTCGTGTATTAGGAAACGATATGAAAGCTGAGAGCACAATGGAATTTTTAAGTATTTTACAAAAATCGAATATTGATATGGAACAATTGAAACCAATTTTAAGTTTTGTTAAGAAAAAATAAGAAAAAATTATTCTTTAATTAAATAAAAATGTCCTAGCAAATTAACAAATTACTAGGACATTTTGTTTTCAACCTTTTGCAATATCATAATACAATATTACATATTTTAGACCAAAAATTTTACTTTCTTAGGTCAAATCTATCTAAATTCATAACTTTTGTCCAAGCTGCAATAAAGTCTTTAACAAATTTTTCTTTATTATCATTTTGTGCATAAACTTCTGCCAATGCTCTTAATTCTGAGTTAGATCCAAAAATTAAATCAGCACGAGTTGCGGTATATTTTGTAACTCCTGTTGCTCTATTTTTACCTTCAAAAACTTCTTTCTTATCATCTATTGCACTCCAAGTGGTACTCATATCTAATAAATTAACGAAGAAATCATTTGTTAATTTATCTTTTTGAGTAGAAAAAAGACCATGTTTAGAAGCATCGTAGTTAGCACCCAAAGCGCGCATACCTCCTACTAAAACTGTCATTTCTGGAGCAGTCAATGTTAATAACTGTGCTTTGTCAACTAATAACGCTTCTGTTGGAACCGTATATTGTGTTTTAATGTAATTGCGGAATCCATCAGCCATAGGTTCTAAAACAGCCATTCCTTTTACATCAGTTTGCTCTTGAGAAGCATCCATTCTTCCTGGTGAAAACGGAACTTCAATTGTAAAACCTGCATTTTTAGCCGCTGTTTCAATACCTACATTTCCAGCTAAAACAATTAAATCTGCTAAAGAAACTTTTTTATCTTTAGATTTCGCATTAAAATTAGCTTGAATTTTTTCTAAAATTGGTAATACTTTATTTAATTGAGCAGGATTATTTACTCCCCAACTTCTTTGTGGTTCTAATCTAATTCTTGCTCCATTAGCGCCTCCTCTTCTATCTGAACCTCTATACGTTGATGCTGAAGCCCAAGCAGTAGTAACCATTTCTTGAATTGTTATTCCAGACGCAGCAATTTCTGATTTTAAAGCCATAATTTCTTTTGCTGAAACTACTTTATGATTTAAAACTGGAATTGGATCTTGCCAAATCAAATCTTCTTTAGGCGCTTCTGGTCCTAAATAAGACGATCTTGGACCCATATCTCTGTGTGTTAATTTAAACCACGCTTTTGCAAAAGCCAATTCAAATTCTTTAGGATTATCATAAAAACGTTTTGAAACTTTTGCATATTCTGGATCAAATCTAAACGATAAATCCGTAGTTAACATTGTTGGAATATGTCTAATTGATTTATCAAACGCATCAGGAATAATAGCTTGTCCGTTTTTCGCAATCCATTGATGTGCGCCTGCAGGACTTTTTGTCAATTCCCATTCGTTATCGTACAATATTTTGAAGAAACCATAGTTCCATTCTGTTGGTTTTGGTGTCCAAGTTACTTCTAAACCAGATGAAATTGCATCCGTACCTTTACCTGATTTGTAAGTACTTTTCCATCCAAATCCTTGTTGTTCAATTCCTGATGCTTCAGGATCTGAACCTACATTTGAAGCGGGACCTTTACCGTGTGTTTTTCCAAAAGTATGTCCACCTGCATTTAAAGCTGTAGTTTCCTCATCATTCATTCCCATTCTACCGAATGTTTCTCTAATATCTTTTGCCGCTAATAGCGGATCTGGATTTCCTGCAGGTCCTTCTGGATTTACATAAATTAATCCCATTTGTGTAGCAGCTAAAGGATTTTCTAATTTACCTTCTACACTTCTAGCACTTTCTAAAAACTTACTTTCAGACCCCCAATACACATTGCTTTCAGGTTCCCAAACATCTTCACGACCACCTGCAAATCCATAGGTCTTGAATCCCATAGACTCTAAAGCTACATTACCTGTTAATATCATCAAATCAGCCCAAGAAATTTTATTACCATATTTTAATTTAATAGGCAATAATAAACGACGAGCTTTATCTAAATTTACGTTGTCTGGCCAGCTATTTAATGGCGCAAAACGTTGTTGACCAGCTCTAGAACCACCACGACCATCACCAGAACGATACGTTCCAGCACTATGCCATGCCATACGAATAAATAACGGCCCATAATTTCCGAAATCAGCTGGCCACCAATCTTCCGATTTAGTCATCAAAACTCTTAAATCCGCTTTTAGAGCTTCGTAATCTAATTTTTGAAATTCTTTAGCATAATTAAACTCACTACCCATTGGGTTGGATTTTTCTGAATTTTGACGTAAAACCTCCAAATTCAATTGGTTTGGCCACCATTCTTTGTTTTTGTTAACTTGACTACTTCCTTTTTGAGAAGGTGCAGCTGTCATGGCTTGATACTCGGCACTAGCGTGCGCCTCATCTTTTGAAGCAGCTGTTTTTCCTGTTACTGGACAAGTAGCAGCTTGCTGGGCGAATGCAAAAATAGACAGCAATAAACTTGTAGTTAATAATATTTTTTTCATAATTAATAAATTTTAATTTATTCAAATTTCATAAAAAAAACGACTTATTAATTTAGAAATTAAATGTTATTTCTTATTATGATATAGATTTTATCAATACTGTTTATTTATAATCATCGAAATTAACTATTATTTGTTTTAGATGATTATAAAATAATATTTGTTAGTTTAATTTTTTTTCTTTCCCAATAAACCTTTTAAACCCTCTTTCACTGCATTTCCTACTTGCTCTTTTGGAGATGCTTTGGTAGAATCTTTGGGTTTGTTTCCATTTAAAATTGTAGTTAAAACTCCTGTTCCTTTTTGTACAAGTTTTTCTTTTTGAAGTTGAATTAACTGCGAAGCTACTTTTTTAGAAGCTTGTTGCACATCAGTAGTTACTTTAGGAGATTTAAAACTTCCTGACATGAAAGCATTCACAGGAACACTTTCTATTTTTTTGGCATCGGCAGGAGTTACTTTTGCAAGTAATTTATTTACGTCATTTCCTAAATATTTTACAGGAACATCAAATTTTAAGTTGTAATTCATATTTTGATCAAAACCATGACTGCCATCAATTTGAACTGAAATACCTTTGTGTTTTAAGGTAAATGGTTTAACAGCTACTTTTCCGTTTTTAAATGACATTACTGCTTTTACGTCTTTCAAATTGATCTCTTTCAAATCTAAAAATGTAGCATTATTATCTAATTCTGTCAGCAATGCCGATTTATTTTTGTTTAATGAACCTTGCAAAATATTCCCCATCAAATCGCCAGAAATACTTTTAACATCTGGAATCATTTCTTGTGTTAACGAGCCATTTAATTTTATAGTTGAATTCATTTTTCCATTGATAACATCAGCTACAGGTGCTATTGTTTTTAATGTATTTAGCTGGGAAAAGGTTTCACTAATATCAACAGCAGATAAGCCCAAATCTAAATCAAAAGTGGGTACTTTATTTTTTGTAGAAACCATTCCATTCACTCCAATTTTTCCTCCAAAAACAGCCATAGTTAGCCCTTTTAAGTTTACAGCTTGGTCACGAATAATTAAAGTTCCAGCAACATTTTTAAGATTTAAATTATCATAAATAACCGTTGTTGCTTTCGCAGTTAAAGTACAATCTAAAAAACTTGGGATTTTTACTTGTTCAGTTGTCTTCTTTCCTTCATCAGTAGTAGTTGTAGTTGGCGACATAAAATCAGATACTGCAAAAAGTGAAGAATTTAAATTAAAATTACCTTTTAAAATTTGGTTTTTAAATAAAAATCCGTAGAAATTATCTAAACTTCCAGACACATTAATATCCGATTTTCCTGTTTTAGCATGCATTTTATTCAAGTTAATTTTAGATGGATTAAAAGATAAATCCGCAACAGAAACACGTATTGGTTTTGCCATTTCTGGACCTGAATAATTGAAACCTGTTATATTGATATTTCCAGAGTTTTTAATGTTTTGATACTGGCTTGTTTCAACAGATTTCATATCAAAAGCCATCTTTACATTGGCTTTTAAGATCCCATTCAATGGTTTTTCTAACTTTACAGGATATGCTTTTGAAACATTTGCTAAATTGATAACTCCATTTAAGGCAGCATCAATATATGGATTTTCAGTTATATTTTTGATGTGTGCACTGGCATTAAAAACGTCTTGATCAATAGCAAAAGATAACTTATCTAAATCTACGAAAGTATCATTCATTAATCCGGTTTCATTTACAATATGCGTATCAATTGAAATATTTTTTACTGATTTTGGTAAATCTTTATATTTAAATGAAGCGTTATTTGATAGCATTTCAATATTAAAAGTAGGAACTGTTGTATCCGTTAAATTGCCTTTTACCTTTCCTTTTACTTCAAATTTTCCTGAGGTGGTTACATCGGCTAAATTTCCTGCATATGCTGATGGAATTAATCCTAAGAAATTTTTAAAATCTGATGAAGGTGTGTTAAAACTAAGATCATATACCTGACCTTTTTCCAACATTTGAATATACCCATTAAAATTTAAAGGCAGCTGATTAATTAGCGCTTTATTTTCTTTAAACGTGTACTTACTATTTTTTACATCAATACCTAAAACTGCATCTAAAGAAATTTTTACATTAGGCATAAAATTACTTTTATCCATATCAAATGTTAGGTTGGCAGTAGTTTTTGTTTCCAAATCTAAAACATCTTGTTCAAAATTTCCGGTTCCTTCATGATTGATGCTATCTAAAATCATTCTCATTTTTGATACCTCATTCTTGTATGTGAATTTTAAATTTTCTACTTCGTAATTTTGAATATTTAAGGCAAAAGGTTTTTCTTTTTCATCGGTTTCACTCGCCTCTTTTTTTAATGCAATATCATAATTTCCAATGCCATCTTTATTGAAAAGGATATTTAATTTCATATTTTCAGTATTAATAGATTCAATTTTCATGGGTTCAGTTTCGCCATTAAACAATTCCATCATACTCATTTTTAAGTCTATTTTTTCTGAATATACCAACGTATCCCCCTGAAAAGGGGCTTTGTTAATCACACTCATTTTATCAAGTGTTACAGTTGCTCTAGGAAAACTTTTAAATAAATTTAAGCTTACTTCTTCTAATGCCACAGTAGCATTTACATTTTTATTTATGGACTCAATAATTTTTGATTTAATTTTGTCTTGAAACAAAAAAGGCAAAAGCGCTAAGGCTATTACAACAATCAAGAAAGATATGCCTGACCATTTTAAAATTTTTTTCAACATAATGATATTTTTTGGGGTTTATTATTGACTACAAAGTTAGTGCCAAACGATAGAATATAAAACGTAATTAGTGTTAAAAAAAACGCCAAACTTGAATGAATGGCGTTCTTTACTTAATTTTATAAACTAAGAATAAAATAAAAAAAATTACAAACTCAAATGGAAAGGCATAATGGCTTGCACTCCCTTTCTATTTTGCATTAATTTTGATTTTTTAAGTAGAATATAATTTTCTTCTCCTAATTCTTCTTTCAAATAAGTTTCTCGTGATTTATAAATACTTGCGCCAGCAAACGATTCTAGAAATTCATCAAAATCTTTTTTATATTCAGGGAAATTCTCAATCCTATAACTTTTCGTTTTTCCTAAAGTAGCAGCGTGAGCTATGGCAGCATCTAAATTTCCTAACTTATCTACTAATCCGTTTTTTATTGCGTCTGAACCCGTCCAAACTCTTCCTTGAGCAATGGCATCTACTTGATTAAATGTCATTTTTCTGCCTTCAGCAACACGATTGACAAAAATCTTATAAATACGATCAACACCTTCTAATGCAATTGTTTTGTATTCCTCAGAAATTGGTTCAAAAATACTATATCCTACTGCATTTTTATGCGTTTGAACTTGTTCTGCATTTACGCCATATTTGGTAGCAAATCCGTGAACATTTGGTAACATTCCAAATACACCAATTGAACCCGTAATTGTAGTTGGTTCTGCAAAAATAGTATTCGCATTACAAGCAATATAATACCCTCCAGAAGCAGCTAAATTACCCATAGAAACTACCACGGGTTTTACTTTTTTCGTTAATTCTATTTCTCTCCAAATTAAATCGGAAACCAAAGCACTACCGCCTGGGCTATCTACTCTTATAACAACCGCTTTTACATTATCATCTTCTCTAGCATCTTTTAATGATCGGTTAATAGACAATTCACCTATATAATCTATATCACCTTCTCCCCCATTAATTTCTCCTTGTGCATAAATAACCGCAATAATGTCATCTTTATTATAATCTTCAGTTTTCAAAGATGCCGATACTGCATAATCTAAAATAGAAATCGATTCAATCTCTTCGTCTTTTGCTACTTTTAATTTAGATTTTACAGCTTCGTTAAACTCATCCTCATAAGCTACTTTATCAATTAATTTTTGCTCCAATGCCATTTCTGGTGTTCTCGCTAATAAATCCGAAGCAATTGCATTTAATTGAACAACAGATACGTTTCTGTTTTTAGCAATGTCTGAAACAATACTTCCCCAAACTGACTGTAACAAAACAGTAACTTGCTCTCTATTTTCTTTACTAATTTCTTGAGCTAAATAGGGTTCTACGGCACTTTTGAATTTTCCATGACGAATAATTTCCATTTTTAACCCCGTTTGATCTTGGAAATTTTTGTAAAATAACATTTCTGTTCCCAACCCTTTAAAGTCCATTTCTCCTGAAGGATTTAAATAAATTACATCAGCTACAGAGCTAATATAATACTCTTTTTGAGTAAAAATGGTGGCATAAGCCATTACAAACTTTTTTGACTTTTTAAAATCTTCCAGTTTATCCCTTAATTCTTTACTTTGAGCCATACCTATATTTGACTCATTATTCACTATCGTTATTCCTTTAATTTTAGCATCTGATTTTGCTACATCTATTGCTTTTAAAACTTCAATAAAGCCTACTTTATTTTTATTTAGAAACAAACTACTAAATGGGCTATCCGAATCATAATTCCCAGCATAGTCAAAATCAATTTTAGCTAAATCTAATTGAATAACTGAATTGTCTTGTACTTTTATTTCATCGTCTCCACCACTTATTAATGCGCCTAATCCTATTAAAAAGAAAAAACTTAATAGAACAAACAAAAATATCCCTATAATTGTTGCAAATACACCTTTAAAAAAACTCATACTATTTAATTTGTTAAAATATAAGTAGTAAATTAAAGCAAAATGTTACATGTTTTTTAAAAAAATTTATGCAATGGAATTCGTGTTTTCATCAAAGAAACCATCAATATTGAACTATAATATTACCAAACTAAACATCCATTATTTTTTGTTTTAGTAGTTTGAAAATAATACTAATTTAATTCTAATATGATATTTTTACAAAAAGGATAAAATTACATAAAACCATTTAATTTAATCTGTACTTCTTGTTTATAAATATTTGTTTTTTGTAAAGTAAAAGTGCAAAATTGTTTGTTAATTTGTTAAAGTTTAAAACAAATAGACATGTCGTTTTTTTAATCTCAAAAAAGGAGCAACATATTTACATAATTCACATTATGGTGTGAAAAAACAGTTTAAAAAAATACATCTGCCTAAGTGTTTTAACAACATTATAAGCTAAATTGGTTATAAAAAATGAAATCGCAAAATACAGTATTACTTTCTTTAGGAACAAATATGGGTGACAAATTACAAAATTTGAAAACCTGTATTTCGGTCTTACACAAATCAGTTGCTACCGTTATTAATGTATCAAAAGTATATGAAACACCAGCTTTGGGGTTTGAGGGAGCATCATTTTATAATTGTGCTATTGCAATTCACACGCATAAATCGGCACAAAAATTATTAGGTGAAATTATAAAAGTAGAAAAAAAATTAGGCCGAATTAAAACAAATACAACACAATACGAATCAAGATGTATTGATATTGATATTATTTCTTTTAATGATGAAATTATTGAAATTGAAAATTTAAATATTCCTCACCTTCATCTACAAAACAGAAAATTTGTACTGTTTCCCCTAAAGGATATTGAACCATACTGGAAACATCCAAAACTAAACCAAACTATTTCTGAAATGCTTATTTCATGCGAAGATAATTCGGAAATTACTATGGTTGAAACGTTAAAAATTCCAATTAAAAACCTTACTTTAAATCAATTAAATTATATTGCTATTGAAGGAAATATTGGCGCAGGCAAAACTACTTTAGCTACAAAAATTGCAGAAGATTGTAATGGTAAAACTATTTTAGAACGATTTGCTGATAACCCATTTTTGCCAAAATTTTATAAAGATCAAAACCGATATGCCTTTCCCTTAGAAATGTCTTTTTTAGCAGATAGATACCAACAATTGTCTGATGATTTGGCACAATTTGATTTATTCAAGGATTTTATTGTAGCCGATTACCATATTTTTAAATCGCAAATATTCGCAAAAGTTACTTTACAGGAAGATGAATTTCGTTTATACAAAACCATGTTTGATATAATGTATAAAGAAATGCCAAAACCAGACTTATATATTTATTTGTATCAAAATACCGACAGATTGCTAGTCAATATAAAAAACCGGGGAAGAAACTATGAACAAGACATTTCTTCAACTTATTTAGAAAAAATAAATCAAGGATATTTAGAATATATAAAATCACAAACCAATATAAATACTATAATTATAGATATTTCTGAATTAGATTTTGTGGAAAATCAAGAAGACTATATTAATATATTAAATGAAATTCAAAAAAAATTAGAACGCAATTAATTTATCTTTTTAAAGAAAAATGACCTTTTTTTTCTGGGTAATTGTTCCCAATATTTGCTACAAACCAGTAATCATTTGCTGGTACGTTTTCTCCATTTAATTTCCCATCCCAATATGGGCTTTTAGTATTTAACACAGTAATTAATTTTCCATACCGATCAAAAATACTAACTTTAGCATCAGGAAATAAATGCATTCCGTTTATTTTCCAATAATCATTAAATCCATCTGCGTTGGGTGTGAAAAATTTTGGATAATCAATAACCACAAAATCTTCATAATCGTACCCGCAATTAGTTCCTATTTCTTTAACATAACAAGTATAAACTCCGCCTATAATAAAATTAAAAATAGGAGAACTTTGAAAATGGATATTATCTAAAGAATATTCATAAATTCCTGTTCCATTAATACTGATTTCGGCTGTTAATCCTTCCACATTAATAAAAGTAATTTCTGGCGCCATATTTTCAATAACTGTAAAATTCTTCGTTAAATTACAATTTAGTGGTGTTGTTATAACAACAGAATACGTTCCTCCAGCTGATACAGAACAATTTTGAGTAATCGCACCAGTTGACCATAAATATGTAGCGCCAGGAATTCCAGACTGAAGTAAAACAACAGTATTTTCACAAAAAATAATCGTTTCATCAGCCACTATTGGAGCTGGAACAACCTGAACTGGAATGGCTACTCTGTTTGACGAACAACCATTACTTATCGCTTCAATATAATAAGTAGTTGAAGTGCTTAAAACAGGCGTAGAAAAAGAAGTTCCTGTAAAAATTGACGTAGTACTTGTATTGGAATCGTACCAATTAATAACACCTATTGAAGTATTCGCTTGTAGCGTAGTATTTGTGTTTTGACAAACGGGATTTGGATCCGTAAAACCAATTATTGGTATGGGATTAATGGTAGCAGTAATTTGTACTCTATTACCTAAAGTACAACCTATGGGAAAAGCATCTACATAATAATCCGTAGTGGTATTCAACATTGGGATAGTATAAGAATTTCCTGAATGAATTGGTGTACCTCCTGTTGGCGTAGAGTACCAATTAGTAGTTCCAAGACTACCAATATTAGATGTAGCTTGTAATGTAACAGAACCTGCTCCACATCTTGAAGCATTTGTAACATTTGTAATACTTGGAATTGAAATTTTTGAAGTTGTAGAAATTTGCAAAATAGGGTCACTTTGCATTCCACCATATTCTACAATATAACCTTTTGGTTGATAATCACCACTGGAACCTCCAATATTGCTTAAATCATTCCAAGAACCTGGTTGTCCAACTCCAGGCGCAGTAACATGAGCATAATTTTCATTCCCTTGATTATTTGGTTCGTTCGTGTTCCAAAAAGCAAAATTTGGAGAGCTACCACTTATACCACCATTCCAAAATGTAGTACCCGACTCTGGTCCTGTAACCCATTTCCAAACGCCTTCATTTGCTTCATCTGTACCCCCAATCCAGCCAGCACCTGCTGCTTGCACACCTGAAATCTGCACCTCTTCAACAGTTGTAATTGTAGCTAAATATCCTTGCAAACCATAATAAGTTGAAGCAGCGGCTAAGTTCCTTGCATTCGTCCAACTAATCCCTATATTTGGCACATATTCATAGTAATGACCTGTAGATTCTAAATAGTTTGCTTGACCAACCGTAATTGAAAAAATACGTTGTCCACTTGGATTTATTGCTGAATTTGAATAAACAACCGACTCAATAGCAGCTTTAAATTGCAAATAAGTAGGATCGCCAACTATTCCAGTTAAAGCTAATTTCCCTTCCGTAGCATTCCAAGAAGACGCTATAGCTGGATGTACTCCTGTCAAAGTTAATACATCTTGTCCAAGAACATACCCAGAAGAAATTTGAATATACATGGCAGCAATTCCAACATCATCTGGATCAGTAATTGACATACTAGTGACTATTGGCAAAGCTGTTTGCGGGCAATAAATTTGATTTCCAGTAGCTTGTAATATAGGAGCAACATTTTGAGCTTCTACATTTGAAAGCAAAAAGACCGCGAGAAATGAGATAATAATTTTAATCATATCACAAATATACGACAAGAAAATAAAAAAAATTATACAGTATGCTGCATCTTTTGAAATAAATCCCAAATTACAATTCCAGCACTTACAGAAATGTTTAATGAATGTTTGCTCCCTAATTGAGGGATTTCTATTACGGCATCAGATGCATTAATAGCTTCTTGAGAAACGCCTCTTACCTCATTACCAAAAATTAAGGCATATTTTGTTTCCATTTCTGGATCAAAATCATCTAACATGATTGCATTTTCGGTTTGTTCAATAGCATAAATTTTCACGTTTTCTGCTTTCAATTTCGCCACTACTTCTAATACATCTTTTGCGTATTCCCAAGTCACGGTTTCTGTGGCACCCAAAGCTGTTTTATGAATTTCCTTATTTGGTGGAACTGCCGTAATACCACATAAATAGATTTTTTCAATCAAAAATGCATCTGAAGTTCTAAAAACTGAACCAATATTATGTAAACTTCTTATGTCGTCTAATATAATAATTAAAGGTGTTTTTTTTGCTTCAGCAAATGCTTCTTTACTAATACGATTTAACTCGGCGTTGGCTAATTTTCTCATCGTGCAAAAGTAAGAATAATGTTCAATTTTTCAATGTGTCGATATGCCAATTTTGATAAATAGGTACACAGTTTTGACGAATGAAACGGATTTTTGACATACTTTTTTTTCAACACAGATTGAAGAAATTTTAATAATTTGTATAATTTCTTAAATCCGTATTCCCAACTTGTGAGCTCAAAATTGAAATTTGAGATTCTAATTGCTATTGAATTTTGAATTTACTAACTTCGCCTTCACTAAATTTGTACATTGTGGCTAAAAAATCAGCATCCGAAATAAAAGATTCTACTCCAAAAGTATCTCCGTTAATGCAACAATACAATACCATTAAGGCAAAATATCCTGATGCGTGTTTGTTGTTTCGCGTGGGCGATTTTTATGAAACGTTTGGAGAAGATGCTATTCGTGCTTCAAGAATTTTAGGCATTACCTTAACCAAACGAGGAAATGGAAGTGAAAGCGAAACCGCTTTAGCAGGATTTCCGCATCATTCAATTAATACCTATTTGCCAAAATTAGTCAAAGCTGGACTTCGAGTGGCAATTTGTGATCAATTAGAAGATCCAAAAATGACCAAAACGATCGTCAAACGTGGTGTTACGGAATTAGTAACTCCGGGAGTTTCATTTAACGACGACATTTTACAATCGAAATCCAATAACTTTTTAGCAGCTGTATTTTTAGGTAAAAAAACGAACGGAATTACTTTTTTAGATATTTCCACAGGTGAATTTTTAACCGCCGAAGGAAACGAAGAATATATTGATAAATTATTACAAAATTTCAGACCAAGTGAAGTGTTGGTTTCGAAACAACAAAAAGCAGATTTCAAACAGCATTTCGGAGAAGATTTTCACGTTTTTTATTTAGAAGATTGGATTTACAAAGAAGATTATGCGTTTGAAAGCTTAACCAAACATTTTCAAACCAATTCGTTAAAAGGTTTTGGCATAGATGATTTTAATGAAGCTGTGATTTCTTCGGGTGCCATTTTATATTATCTATCAGAAACGCAACATAATAAAATTCAACACATTACGAACATTCAGCGAATTGCAGAAGATGCTTATGTTTGGATGGACAAATTCACAATTCGAAATTTAGAATTATATCATAGTTATAATCCTAATGCGGTAACTTTAATTGATGTGATAGACAAAACACTTTCGCCAATGGGTTCAAGATTATTGAAACGTTGGTTGGCATTGCCGTTGAAAGACATCAATAAAATCAAAGGCAGGCATGAAGTAGTGGCGTATTTAAAAGAAAATTCAGAAGAATTACACCAAATTCAATATCAAATAAAACAAATTTCCGATTTAGAACGTTTAATTTCCAAAGTAGCCACTGGAAAAGTTTCTCCAAGAGAGGTTATTCACCTAAAAGATTCGTTAGATGCTATTATTCCGATAAAAACGCTGGCCTTACAATCTAAAAATGAAGCGTTAAAAACAATTGGTGATAGTTTGCACGCTTGTGAATTGTTACGTGAAAAAATAGGAACAACTTTAAATCCTGAAGCTCCAGTAGCCATTAACAAAGGAAATGCCATTGCAGTTGGTGTAAACACAGAATTAGATGAATTACGAACCATTTCTTCAACAGGTAAAGGCTATTTAGACGCTTTAGAAAAACGCGAAAGTGAGAGTACAGGAATTCCTTCATTAAAAATATCATTTAATAATGTTTTCGGATATTATATTGAAGTACGAAATACACATAAAGATAAAGTCCCTTCGGAATGGATAAGAAAGCAAACTTTAGTTAATGCGGAACGGTATATTACAGAAGAATTAAAAGAATATGAATCGAAAATTTTAGGTGCAGAAGATAAAATTTCGCAACTAGAAAGTATGTTGTATGAGCAATTGGTCAATTGGATGGCAACATATATCAAACCCGTTCAGTTAAATGCAAATTTAGTAGCGCAAATTGATTGCCTTCAGAGTTTTGGACAAATGGCAATTGATAACAAATACGTGCAACCCGAAATAGATGACACCTTTGATTTAGACATTAAAGAAGGTCGTCATCCTGTTATTGAAAAACAACTTCCGGTAGGAACGCCTTACATATCAAATGATGTTTTTTTAGACCGAGACACCCAACAATTAATTATGATAACTGGACCAAATATGTCTGGAAAATCAGCAATTTTACGACAAACTGCTTTGATTGTTTTACTTGCCCAAATGGGAAGTTTTGTTCCTGCAGAGCAAGTGAAAATGGGCGTTGTAGACAAGATTTTTACACGAGTAGGCGCAAGTGATAATATTTCGATGGGAGAATCTACATTTATGGTAGAAATGAATGAAACGGCTTCTATTTTGAATAATATTTCCGACAGAAGTTTGGTATTATTAGACGAAATTGGAAGAGGGACCTCAACGTATGACGGAATTTCAATCGCCTGGGCTATTGCCGAATATTTACACGAACACCCAAGTAAAGCTAAAACACTTTTTGCTACTCATTATCATGAATTAAATGAGATGGAAGCGATTTTTACGCGAGTACAAAATTTCAACGTTTCTGTTAAAGAATTAAAAGACACTGTCTTATTTATTAGAAAATTAATAAAAGGAGGTAGCGAACATAGTTTTGGTATTCACGTAGCAAAAATGGCAGGAATGCCACAAACAGTAATTCAGAAAGCACAAAAAATATTAAAGAAATTAGAGAAAGACCATTCTGGGGAAGCTTTAAACGGAATTAAGTCCGAAAAAGAGGAAATGCAGTTGAGTTTTTTCAACCTTGACGACCCTTTATTAGAAGATCTTAAAGAAGAAATTATGAATATTGATATTAATACGTTAACTCCAGTGGAAGCATTAATGAAATTGAATGAAATAAAAAGAATGCTATCTAAAAAATAATTAAATATAACTTTTTCACTTTCAAATCATTAAAAAAAAGATTGTACATTTTTATTAAAAGTACTTGTGAGAATAAAAATATGTACTATATTTGCACTCGCAATACGAAAGAATTGCAACGTTCATTAAAAATCGCGAAAATAGCTCAGCTGGTAGAGCGCGACCTTGCCAAGGTCGAGGTCGCGGGTTCGAGCCCCGTTTTTCGCTCAAAAATAAAATACCAATTATTGTGTTTACACAATATAATGCTTGAGAATAACTTTAATTAATTTTTTCTAAAAATTAGCTAAAAAAATTCAAAAAGCAGATATGCTTGAGTGGTGGAATTGGTAGACACGCTGGACTTAAAATCCAGTGGGTAGTAATGCCCGTGCGGGTTCAAGTCCCGCCTTGAGTACTAAAAGCTTCAAACTATGTTTGGAGCTTTTTTTGTTTA
>JBIPOM010000252.1:0-5757 GCA_044379175.1 Flavobacterium sp.
AATACGTTTCTGCATCTTGGGTGCTCTCTACCGCTTTAGCATACCATACTACTGCTTGCTGAGTATTAAATACATTATAGTAACTGTCTGCCAATTGTTTGTAAACATAACCATCGGCTTTGTTCTTTTCAACTAGTTTGGTGTAGGCCTTAGCGGCATCTACGTACTCTAACCTATCATATAATTTGTCTGCCTCTTTCGTGTCTTTGTTCTGTGCTTGCAATCCCCCTATTGAAAGAAGTAAAGTACCTGCTAGTATATATATATTTTTCATATGTAGTCTTTTTTTTGGATAGATTAAAAATAACGTGGTGAACGTGATACCTTTTTGTTAAAGTTAACATTATACAACAAAATAATCTCGTGAGAGGATGGTGTAGTTACATTTAAATCCGATACGATATGATCATAAGCGTATCCTATTTTTAAACTCGGTGTAACGGCATAATTTACCATCGCGCCAAAACTGTCCTCTAATCGATACGTCGCACCAATCTCAAACTTGTCCTTAAACATAAAGTTTGTCGATACATCTAACGAAGTTGGCGCTTCAAACGAAGATTTTGCCATAAAAAAAGGTTTGAACTTTACGTTCGCTGTCAAATCAAAAACATAACCTCCTGTTAAAAAATAATGACTCGCCTCGTTTCCGTAACTTCTTCCATCAAAATCCAAATGCGTCGCTTTTAACATATTTGGAACAGATAGTCCTAAATAATACTTGTTCGTGTAATAAAAAGCTCCCGTACCAAAGTTAAAATAACTATTACTAGCATCTCTTCCAAAAGCACTATCTCCCGGATCCGGTAAAGTGGGGTTAATTCTTGTTAAATAATCTACACTATGTAAGGTTAAACCCGCTTTTAATCCCAAAGCTAATTTATGATCCCCTCCTAATTGTAACGTGTAAGAAAAGTCCCCATAAATGTTATTCTCCTCTACAGGTCCAATCTTATCAGATACAAAAGATAATCCCAATCCTACGTTCTTTCCAACTGGACTATGTCCAAAAAAAGTGCTAGTCACTGGTGCGTCCTCTAACTCTATCCACTGCTTTCTATGCAACAATCCTAAAGATAAATTGTCCTTGCTACCAGCATAAGCCGGATTCATAACACTCATATTATACATATATTGCGTGTAATGAGGGTCTTGTTGGGCTACTACTTCTGAAAGCATGCCAAGGGTCAATAATAAACCTAAATATATTTTTTTCATACGACTATTTTTTTATAAAACTACTCTTCTGTTTTTTAATAAACGAGTATTAATATACTTTATTTTTGTTCTCTATTTATATAAACCCATCCCGTTTTAACAACACTGTCGTTAAATTCTACTACATAATAATAAGTTCCATCAGGAAGTTCACTATTTTTATCTGATTGACCACGCCATTCATCCGTATAACTTGATTTAGAATAAACTTTTGCACCATAACGGTTAAAAATTTCTACTTTTTTTACATTATACCCTGATAAATCCCAAGTGTCATTTAATCCATCACCGTTTGGTGAAATTCCCTTTGGAATGTCACAGCGAATTATTTCTGCATCATTAAAAATTGTCAATAATTTGGAGCAAAATCCATTAGTAATATTAATTAAATTAATTTCAACTATTTCAGTTGTTGGATTTGAAATAGAAATTACTCCAGTTCCAGAACTATTTAAATTTAACGTTTGGTTTGCACCATTATTAACGGTATAAACAATAACTTCATTGGCACCTCCTACTACATTAAATATCATATTTTCTCCAATACAAAATGTATCAGATTGTGGAGATAAAGTAGGTGTGTTTGGAAATGGATTAACTACCACTGTTACTGCATTTGTTAAAGTTCTATTACAAATCCCATCAAAAATATTCGATAATTGGATGGTTTGATTGACACTAGCATTTGCAATACTTATTGTACTAGTACCTGTGGCATTTAATATAACATTAGTTGCTGTTCCGCCATTAATAGCATAAGTAACCGTTGCATTTGCAGTACCATTGATAGTAAATATAGCGGTTGAACCATTACAAATTGGTGAATTAGACGTCAATGTAGTAATTGAAGGAGCTACTATTGTAGTAACATTTCCAGTTAACGTTAATGGACTTGAGCACAATCCAATATTTACTTGACTAAGAGCTATCGAAACATTGGCATTGGCATTAGGTACTGTAATTGTTCCAACACCAGAAGCATTAATCGTTGTAGTTGATGAGGTGCCACCATTAACGGCATAAGTCACAGTAGCATTTGCTGTCCCATTAACGGTAAAGATGGCTGAAGTACCTGAACAAATAGGTGAATTATTTGTTATTGAAGTAACATTTGGTAATGCATTCACTACAACTTGAGAAGTATTGGTTAAAGTTGCAGAACAGGTCCCTAAATTAATTGAACTAAGCGCCAAATTAACATTTGAAGTAGGTGCAGTAACCGTAATTGTAGCTTGACCAGAAGCTGGAATGGTAACGTTTAGCGTAGTACCTCCATTAATGGTATAATTTACTACTGCTCCAGAAGTCCCTTGGACCGTATATACTGCGTTAGAACCCAAACAAATTGGTGTATTTGAAGTTACGCTTGTAAGTGCTGGAACTGCATTAATGCTAATGGTTCCTTGACGGATAGTATTTGTTGCACATCCTACGGAAGTAACAGTATAATTAAAAACACCTGTTTCTGTAGGGGTACCACTAATTGTTACAACTCCAGATGCAATAACTGCAGTTAAACCATTTGGTAAACCAGTAACAACTGCTCCTGTAGCTTCGCCGCCATAACTATACGTGATGTTTTGAATTGCACTATTTAAACATATTGTTTGGTTTATAGTTGTACCAGCCGAAGTTAAATCTAATTGACAACTAGCCGGAATACATTGAATTACTAGATTAAAAGATTTTGTAGCGTCAGCACAAATAGCATTGTCTAAATTTTGAACTCTAATGTAAATTGTTGTAGTTGTTGTAACAGTATAACTTGTTGGATTTAAAATAAAATTCGAATTTCCAGCGGAACAATCATCTTCATTTAAATAATAACGAATTGTATAACTTGACGGAAGTACTGGCGCAGTTAAAGGGACAGCTACCTGCGTTAAATCAAATGTGTGAGAACAAGCTCCTACTGGTGCTGCTAGATTTGTTGGAGTGTTTAGAACAGGTGGCGCATCAAATTTAATTTCAATTTGATCTTCAGCTAAATCCGAACAGCCTGGACGAACAACAGATACCTTCCACACTCCTTCTTGAGTTATAGGTAATTCATAAGTAGTAGTAGTGGTTTGAAACACAAATGAAGTACCATTATACAAATACCAAGAATAAATTGGATTACCTGTTGCTGTTGGTGCTTGATTAAAATTTGCTCGTAAAGTTAAACTCGTAACTTCAGAGTCACAAAAAAGACGATCAGGGCCTAAATCAATACCACAAACAACATTACAAGAAATCTGACCTGCCCCTGGCACAGTGGTATTAGTTTGATTAATAGTATAAGTACCAGCTTGACCACTAAAATTTGTAACTAACAGCATATAGACTTGACCAACTTGCGCATTTGGTATACTTATAGTTTCATTAAATGTTGGTGAATAGCTAGAGTCAACAAGATTACATGGCCCATTATAATTATTTAAAGGATTCCCATCTATATCAATACCTGATAAACCATTACATATATTTGCTAAATTATTATTAGGGAAAGGACCCCAAAGCGCAAAATCTACATCAATTCCTTGATTTGCAGCATTAAACTGTTGTAAACTTAAGATAATTGGTCCGGTTTGGCCTATAGTATAGTAAAACCAAGCTGGTCTTGGGGTACTGGCTAAATTTCCATTTCCTCCACATCCTACTATATTTCCGTACCCATCCTGATCTCCTCCAGGTGTAGTAGTACTTGTATTGTTGTATGGCCCACCTTGTCCAGTACACATTGCAGAAGCTGTAGCACAAGTAGGAGATTGAGAATAAGTTAAATGAAAACTTATTACTAAAAAAAATATTCTAAAAAATAACTTCATATTTGTTTATTTTAAAAATGAAAAATAGAACCAATCTGAAACACGGGTTTCAGTGCCATTAGCAACCAAACGCCATTTGAAGCATTTTGCCATTAATTCTAAATGATTAAGTTGTTTACTGCCTTTTAAAGAAAAATTTTCTGCAGATAAAATAGTTAATTCTTGTTTAAAGTCAGATGCTTGTTCTCCATTAAAGCAGTCTAAAATTGCAATTACTTCTATAGATAAATTTGTGTTATTTAAGTCAAGCGCCCGAAAATCCCAAGCTATAGAAGCATTTTGTATAAAATCAAGTTTTGGATCTTGTAATTTTTCTACTTTTATATTTTTTAAAAAAGGGGAATCGTTTTCTATTCTGTTTTGAGCATATCCAAAACTTACAAAACATAAAACTACTAGTAAGAGTGTTTTTTTCATTTATAATTTAATTAATTTATTTATTGCATTGATTAAAATCGTTTCCAAATTTATGAAAACGATTCTAATCTTATTAACGTTTTAGAGAAAAATGTGCTTTAAATTGTTTTTGTTCTCCGTTTTCTTTATAATCTAATGTAAACCAATAATCTGTTGAAGGTGATTGGGTTCCAATGAAGGTTCCGTCCCATCCTAATTCAGTAGTGTTTAATTGCTTTATTAATTTTCCATATCTATCAAAAATAAATATTTTAGCATCTGGTTGATTTAAACCTTTAATATTCCACGTATCATTAATTCCATCGCCATTTGGTGTGAAATATTTTGGGTAATCTATTACCATTACTTCTTTTGTAAGATAGGTACAACCTTGTGTGTCAACAACAGTAATAATATGTTTTCCACCACTTACCTCTGTAAATACGTTTGATTCTTGTAAAACCCCATCGTCCAATTGATATAACAATGTACCTGTTCCACCTGAAACATTTACAGTAATTGTTGCATAATCACTGAAAAACTCACTTTGTGTTATGGTTAAACCTGTAGCAGGAATTGTTGGTGTAACTACTGCAGTTGCAGCAACATTTGAAACACAATTAGTAGTGCTATTAGTGGCTACTACGCTATACGTTCCTACTTGGGTTGCCGTATAGGTAGCGCTAGTTGCTCCTGGAATTGTTACACCTCCAAAGGTCCAAACAAAATCATAATCTACATCATTTAATCCCGAATCCAATTCGTAGGTTTGGAACGGAACTCCCGCTGCGTTCACACAAATGGTTCCATCCGTTAAGGAAACTACTGGTAATGGATTCACGTATACTCTCACCGTTATAGGCAAGCCTGGACAGCCTGTTAATACTGGAGTAATAATATAATCTACATAACCTCGCGTAGTGCCTGTGGTGGTTAATAGTTGACTGATAACTATCGCTAAACCGGAATCTGTTCCTGCGCTCGCTCCTGAAACACCAACTGGCACGACCACCCAATTATACACTGTTGCTGCATTGAAGGTAGAAACACTAATTGAGGTAGGACGCTCTCCACTACATAAGTCTGGATGGGTTGCACTTCCAAATATTTCAGGAACCGGATTTACAGTAACTGTTATTCGTTTTGAAGTTCCTGTACAACCATTTAAACTTGGTGTTACTTCATATACTACAGTTCCTTGAGATGTTCCTGTAGTAGTTAGTGTTTGATTTATTGATGTACCATTTCCGTTTAATGCGCCACTCACACCTACACTGCTTACTACACTCCAAGTGTAAACCGTATTATTGATAGCTCCTGAGAATGAAATATT
>JBIPOM010000025.1:0-20097 GCA_044379175.1 Flavobacterium sp.
GGTAATGTTTCCTCCAAACGAAAATGTATGAACCGAAACGTGACTGTCTTGTTTTTGAGCAATGTAGGTATTGTCAATTAAATTCGCAGTTTGTAAATCATTTTGCACTTTATAATAATCAACAATAGCGCGTTTTTGAGCAAAAATTTCTGTAACCGAATTTGTTAAAACGGGATTGCTATTTAAACTCTGGTGACGTTCTACAATTTGTACGTGTGCATTTTCGCCCACAATTATTAAATTTCGAGGCTGTGTCATTAATGCAGCTTCAGAACCTGTTGAAAAATATAAAATTTCAATAGGTTTGTCAACCACTTTGCTTTTTGGAATATTTACATACGCACCTTCTTGAGAAAAAGCAGTGTTTAATGATGTTAAACTATCATCTTTATTCGCAATTTTGTTAAAATATTCGTCAATATACATCTTGTATTTTGGCTTGTTTAAAGCCGAAGACATAAGGCAAACATCTAAACCATCGTGTGTGGTGGATGATAAATGTGAACTGAATTTTCCGTCAATAAATACAACTTTATACGTATCCACTTCATTTAAGAAGTATTTTTTTACATCAGCAAATTCTACAGTATTTTCTTTTTTAGGAAATACACTAAAATCATTTTTTAAAATGGCATTTAACGAGGTATATTTCCAGGCTTCCTCTTTTTTTGTAGGAAAACCTTTATTTTCAAAGTGTTTTATAGCTGAAGTTCTAATGTCGTGTAAATCATTGTTTACATCAGCAATTTTCTCTTCAAACGCCATAAATGACGATAATATTTTTTCTTTTAATTCCATTTTTCTTGACTTTACGACTTTTGACTTTCGACTACTTCGTTTTTAATCCAATCGTATCCTTTTTCTTCTAATTCTAATGCTAAAGAGGCATCGCCAGATTTAACGATTTTTCCATCCATTAAAACGTGTACAAAATCAGGAACTATATAATCTAATAATCTTTGGTAGTGCGTAATAACTAAAACGGCATTGGTTTCATTTTTTAGCTTGTTCACACCATTAGCAACAATGCGCAAAGCATCAATATCTAAACCAGAATCTGTTTCGTCAAGAATGGCTAATTTTGGTTCTAACATCGCCATTTGAAAAATTTCATTACGTTTTTTCTCACCACCAGAAAATCCTTCGTTAAGTGAACGTGATAAAAATTTTCTGTCAATTTCTAACAATTCTGATTTTTCACGAATTAATTTCAACATTTCATTAGCAGGCATATCTTCTTGTCCACGTGCTTTACGCGATTCATTAATAGCCGTTTTCATAAAATTTGTAACTGAAACACCAGGTATTTCAACTGGATATTGAAAAGACAAGAAAACGCCTTTGTGAGCTCTTTCTTCGGGTGCTAATTCTGAAATGTCTTCACCTTCTAAAATAATTTCGCCAGCAGTTACGTTATAGTTTTCGTTTCCAGCAATTATAGACGAAAGGGTACTTTTTCCAGCACCATTTGGTCCCATAATCGCGTGAACTTCTCCCGCTTTTACTTCTAAATTAATTCCTTTTAATATTTCTTTGTCTTCAACTGAAGCGTGTAAGTTTTTAATTTGTAACATATTTATTTTTGTTTCAGGTTTAAAGTTTCAAGTTGTTTTTTCTTTATTCTTTAAACGTTAGTTTTAATTTTTTAATTCATAATTCTTGTTTGTTCAGGTTAAACTTGAAACCTGAAACTTGAAACAAATTTATCCCACTGAACCTTCTAAACTAATTTCTAATAATTTTTGAGCTTCTACTGCAAATTCCATTGGTAATTTATTTAAGACTTCTTTACTGAAACCATTTACAATTAAAGCAATTGCTTTTTCTGTTGGAATCCCTCTTTGGTTGCAATAAAAAACTTGATCTTCTCCAATTTTAGATGTGGTGGCTTCGTGTTCTATTTTTGCACTTGTATTTTTACTTTCGATATATGGAAATGTATGTGCACCGCAATTATTACCCATAAGTAAACTATCACATTGCGAGAAGTTTCGGGCATTATCAGCGTTTTTGCTTATTTGAACCAATCCACGGTAACTATTTTGTGATTTTCCAGCCGAAATTCCTTTTGAAATAATGGTTGACTTTGTATTTTTACCTAAATGAATCATTTTTGTTCCTGTATCCGCTTGTTGGAAATTATTTGTAACAGCGATAGAGTAGAACTCACCTATAGAATTATCTCCTTTTAAAACACAAGATGGATATTTCCATGTTACGGCAGAACCTGTTTCAACTTGTGTCCATGATATTTTTGCGTTTTTCTCACATAAACCTCTTTTGGTTACAAAATTGAATACACCACCTTTTCCTTCTTTATTTCCTGGATACCAGTTTTGAACAGTTGAATATTTTATTTCTGCATCATCTAAAGCAATTAATTCTACAACTGCAGCATGTAATTGATTTTCATCACGACTTGGAGCTGTACATCCTTCAAGGTAAGATACATAACTTCCTTCATCGGCAATTACAAGCGTTCTTTCAAATTGTCCAGTACCACCTTGATTGATTCTAAAATAAGTTGACAATTCCATTGGACATTTCACGCCTTTTGGAATATAACAAAAACTTCCATCAGAGAAAACGGCTGAATTTAAAGCGGCATAAAAATTATCTTTTTGCGGTACAATAGTTCCTAAATATTTTTTCACTAATTCGGGATGTTCTTGAATAGCTTCGGAAATAGGACAAAAAATTATACCTTTTTCGCCCAATGTTTTTTTGAATGTAGTGGCTACTGAAACAGAATCTACTACAATATCCATTGCTACATTATTCATTTTTTTCTGCTCGTCAATTGAAATTCCAAGTTTTTTGTACATTTCTAATAATTCAGCATCAACATCATCTAAAGTTTTATTTGGATCCGATTTTTTTGGTGCCGAATAATAAGCTATAGCTTGAAAATCTGGTTTTGTATATGATACATTTGCCCATTCAGGTTCTTCCATTTCTTTCCACGCAGCGAATGCTTCTAAACGCCAATCGGTCATCCATTTCGGCTCGTTTTTCTTTTTTGATATAGCACGAACAATATCTTCATTTAAACCAACTGGAAACGTATCCGATTCTAATTCAGTATAAAATCCGTATTCGTATTCTTTATTTTCTAATTCGACTTTTAAATCGTCTTCTGTGTATTTACTCATTTTTTTATCTAAAAGATCTAAAAATCTAAAAATCTAAAAAATTTATTAAACTATTTAATATAGCCAATTTATTTTTTTCGAATTATAGATTTTTTTGATTTAGTTTATCTTGTTTTTCTAAGTTTTTTAAATATTTTATGTAATTCCCTAATTGTTTTGAAATTTCTAAAACGTTATTTTTGTATTCATAATAATTGTCATTATTTATATAGTCTAACGACAATAAAAAATTAAACATATTTCTACATTCTCCTGCTGATCCTTTTGAAAAATATAAAAATCTAATTAATTCTTTTTTCGTTTCACGTTCAAAACCCTCCGCTATGTTGTTAGATATTGATAAGGCAGCTCTTTGTAATTGGTCTTTCAAACCGTAATCTTTAGCAATTTTTTCATCTGATAATGTCAATTTATAAACTTTTACACCAAATTGTAAAGCTTTTTGATAAACTTCCATTTCTTCAAATGAGTTGTACTTTGCCATTTTTTAAATTTTTTAGATTGTTCCCTTTTTTAGATTCTGTTAAAGCGAAAAACTTTCCCCACACCCACAAGTTCTTTGTGCATTTGGATTGTTAAAAACAAATCCTTTTCCGTTTAAGCCTCCTGAGAATTCTAAAATAGTTCCAGCTAAATATAAAAAGGATTTTTTTTCAACGGCAATTTTAACATTACTATCTTCGAAAACTTTATCATTTTCGCCTAACTCTTTATCAAATTTTAATTCATAAGAAAGTCCAGAACAACCGCCACTTTTTACACCCACACGGACATAATCAGTAGCAGCATCAAAACCTTCTTCTTGCATCATATTGATAATTTTTTTACTTGCAGATTCAGATACTTTTATCATAGCTTAGTTATTAATTATATTTGTTATTGTAATCCTTATTTTGATTTTGTCTAAATTAACTCTGCAAAGATAAACCATAAAAAACTTTTTACAAGGTTTGATAACATTTTTATAACTTATATTTTCATAGTTTTCTTTTATTGAAATTTTTGTAATTTGGCAAAAAATATAAATCATGAAATTATATCCAATAGAAGCTGGGAATTTTAAGTTAGACGGCGGCGCTATGTTTGGTGTTGTTCCCAAAACAATATGGAATAAAACCAATCCTGCAGACGCTAATAATTTAATTGATATTGCTGCCAGATGTTTGCTTATTGAAGATGGAAATAAACTAACATTAATAGATACTGGAATGGGAAACAAACAATCCGATAATTTTTTTGGCTATTATTCGCTTTGGGGCGATGAAAATTTGGATAAATCATTAGCTAAATTCGGATTTCATAAAGACGATATCACAGATGTTTTTATGACACATTTACATTTTGATCATTGTGGTGGTTCTGTAAATTGGAATGCAGCTAAAACAGGTTATGAAGTAGCTTTTAAAAATGCGAACTTTTGGACAAATAAAAATCACTGGGAGTGGGCAACTCAACCAAATTCTCGTGAAAAAGCTTCTTTTTTGCATGAAAATATTTTGCCTATGCAAGAAAGTGGGCAATTAAAATTTATTAATCGTACCGAGGCCGATTTTTTAACCACTTCAGAATTAGATTTTGGCATCTTTTTTGCGGATGGTCATACCGAAAAACAAATGCTTCCACATATTCATTATAAAGGGAAAACCATTGTTTTTTGTGCTGATTTATTAGCAACAGCTGGGCATATTCCTATTCCTTATGTTATGGGATACGATACAAGACCGCTTTTAACAATGGACGAAAAAGTTAAATTTATGAATGCTGCTGCAGAAAATAATTATTATTTGTTTTTAGAGCATGACGCGCACAATCAAATTATAACAGTAGAAAAAACTGAAAAAGGAGTGAGGCTAAAAGAAGTTTTTAAATGTGAAGATATCTTTTAGTACCTTTTTTTCTAAAACCTATATAAAGATTTATAAATTATAAGAATAAAATAACATTAACTAATATGAAAATTCAATTTAAACCAGTATATTTATCTCTTGCTTTAGTACTTTTTTTAACTGGATGTGGGACAGCAAAAATGATTTCCACACCGGTTGAGAATATTGATAAAATGCCATTAAAAACAACGCCTTTAAAAGAAAAAGACTTGCAGCGTTGGAGTCATTTAGATTTAGTGAAAGATACAGTGCCGGGTATGAGTGTGGATAAAGCTTATGCAGAAGTATTAAAGAAGATAAAGCAGCATAAATTAATTGTTGCAATTATAGATTCTGGGGTAGATATTAATCACGAGGATTTAAAATCGGTTATTTGGACCAATCCAAAAGAAATTCCTGGAAATACTATTGACGATGATAAAAATGGATATATTGATGATATTCATGGTTGGAATTTTTTAGGAGATGCTGTGCATGAACAATTAGAAATGACTCGTATTGTAAAGAAAGGTCCAAACACACCTGATTATGAAAGAGCAAAAGCTAAATTAGAAGAAGAAATTAAAGGATTGCAAGAAGATAAACAGCAATTAGATATGATTTTAAATGCTGAAAAGGCTATTAAATCCTATTTGAATAAAGATAACTTTACTTTAGAGGAAGTTAAAAAAATTGATACCAAAGATCAAAGTTTGTTACAAGCAAAAGCGATGTTTTCTCAGTTCTTAACTGGAATGACTAAAGCTGATTTTGATAAAGAAATTATTGATTTTAAAGACCATGTTTATGGGCAATTAAATTATAATTTGAATGTAGAATATGATGGTAGAAAAATAGTTGGTGACAATCCGGATGATATTAAAGATACAAAATACGGTAACAATAATGTTGTAGGTCCAGAGCCAAAAGAGGCTAAACATGGAACCCACGTAGCTGGAATTGTAGCGCAAGTAAGAGGCAATAAAAAAGGTGGCGATGGCGTGGCGAATTCGGCAATTTCAATTATGCCAATTCGTGCAGTACCAAATGGTGATGAATATGATAAAGATATCGCCTTAGCCATTCGTTATGCAGTAGATAATGGAGCAAAAGTAATCAATGGTTCTTTTGGAAAATATTTTTCTCAAAATAAAGAATTAGTAATGGAAGCCATAAAATATGCGGCATCAAAAGATGTACTTATAGTAATTGCCGCAGGAAACGAATCTTATGATTTAGATGTAACAAATAAATATCCAAATGACACGTATGATGGTTCTCCTGAATTTGCTAATAACGTATTAATTGTTGGCGCACTTTCTCCAGATTATGGGTCTAAAATGGTAGCTTCTTTTTCAAATTACGGAAAAAACAATGTTGATATTTTTGCACCGGGTGAAAAAATTTACGCAACTACTCCTTTAAATACCTACGAATATTTACAAGGTACTTCTATGGCTTCTCCAAATGTAGCTGGTGTTGCCGCATTAATTCGTTCGTATTATCCTAGTTTATCAGCCGTTCAGGTAAAACAAATAATTATGGAAAGTGGTACATCTTTAAAAAACATGATTTCTGTTGGAGAAGACAAAAAGAAGATGAGTTTTTCTGAAATTTCAAAATCCGGAAAAATAGTAAATGCATACAATGCTTTATTATTGGCTGAAAAAATGACTAAAAGTAATTAATTAAAAACATACAATAATCACTAAGATATACATAGTATTTTAGATGTGATTATCATTTAAATAAAATTATACAAATGAATAATATTTTAAAATACGCTTCAATTCTTTTAACAGGAATTTCCTTCTCGCAAAACAGTCCAAATTCAGGATATTGGCAACAACATGTTGAATATAAAATGAATGTCAATATGGATGTGAAAAAATATCAATATAAAGGTACTCAAGAACTAATTTATACGAATAATTCTCCAGATACTTTAAAGAAAGTCTTTTTTCATTTGTATCCAAATGCTTTTCAACCGGGTAGTGCAATGGATATGCGTTTGCAAACCATAACAGATCCAGACAAACGCATGGTGCGAAAATTCACTAAAGATAAAAAAGACATTAAAGAAAGTAGAATTAGTACTTTGAAGCCAAACGAAATTGGCTATTTGTTGGTTTCAAATTGCAAACAAAATGGAATTGCTGCTCAAAGTAGAGTAGTAGGGACAATTTTAGAAGTTACTTTACCTCAGGCAATTTTGCCTAAATCAAATTCAATTTTCACATTAGATTTTGATGGACAAGTACCTTTACAAATTCGTCGTTCTGGTAGAAATTCAGAAGAAAATGTGGCGCTTTCAATGACGCAATGGTATCCTAAAATGGCTGAATATGATTTTGAAGGATGGCATGCAGACACCTATATAGCAAGAGAATTCCATGGTGTATGGGGAAATTTTGATGTAAAAATTACAATTGATAAAGACTATATTATAGGAAGTACAGGTTATCTTCAAAATAAAAACGAAATTGGAAAAGGATATGAAGATGCTGGTATTGTGGTTAGTTATCCGAAAAAAACAGCATCATTAACTTGGCATTTTATAGCGCCAAATGTACATGATTTTGCTTGGGGAGCAGACCCGGAATACATTCATGATAAAATTATGGGTGAAAATGAAACCGAATTGCACTTTTTCTATAAAAATAAAAAAGAGAACATAGAAAATTGGAAAAAAATGCAGCCTAAAACCGCTGAATTATTAGCTTATTTCAATAAAAATGTTGGGCAATATCCTTACAAACAATATTCCGTTATTCAAGGTGGCGATGGGGGTATGGAATAT
Source organism: Flavobacterium sp. (assembly GCA_044379175.1). Lineage (GTDB taxonomy): Bacteria > Bacteroidota > Bacteroidia > Flavobacteriales > Flavobacteriaceae > Flavobacterium. The sequence goes on from JBIPOM010000025.1 coordinate 7,818, forward strand.
GCTATGTGTACTTTGATTACAGGAAATAGAAGCTTTGGGAGTTTGGTTGGAGTAACCGCTCATGAATTTGCACATAGTTGGTTTCAACATATTTTAGCAACAAATGAATCAAAGCATTGTTGGATGGATGAAGGATTTACTTCTTATATTTCAAATTTGGCTATGAATGAAATTTTACCTCCAAAAGAGCCAGAAAGTCCGTTCGCAGATTCATATAATAATTATGTCTATTTAGCCAATTCTGGTAAAGAACAACCTTTAACTACTCATGCGGATCGATACGATTTTAATCAAACATACGGAATTGGGGCATATAGTAAAGGTGAGATCTTTTTAGCACAATTGGGTTATGTTATTGGAAAAGAAAATTTAGAAAAAACTATTAAAAAATATTATTCGGATTATAAATTTACACATCCAACCCCAAATGATATTAAGCGAACTGCTGAAAAAGTTTCAGGTGCTAATTTAGATTGGTATTTAAATGAATGGACGCAAACTATAAATACCATTGATTACGCCATTAAATCCGTGGAAAATAATAAAATCGTTTTAGAGAGAAAAGGGAGAATGCCAATGCCTCTTGATGTAGTTGTTGAATATGAAAACGGTGCTAAAGAATATTTTTATATTCCAAATACGTTAATGCGATGGGAAAAACCAAATCCATATACATATAACAGAAATGTTTTATCAGGTTGGGATTGGGCGATTCCAACTTATACCATTGATATTAATTCTGATAAAGGGGCTATAAAATCAGTAGTAATAGATCCAAGTGATTTAATGGCAGATGTGAAGAAGGAAGACAATATATTTCCAAAAAAATAACATTAAAATATCATATTAAATTAAAAATAATAGTAAATTAGATTTTAAATTATTATCAAATGCAAGATAAAACATTAATAGGTAGTGAAGAATGGTGCTCGTTTCCACAATTAGGAATTCCAGCAATAAAAGCACGAGTTGATTCCGGAGCTAAAACATCTGCATTGCATGCAATAAATATTAAAATTTTTGACAAGAACGGTGAAGAATGGTTAAAATTTGATATCAATCCCATCCAAAATAATTCAAAATCTATCATTCACTGTGAAGCGCAATTAGTAGATCAAAGAATTGTAAAAAGCTCTAATGGAACTAGAGAAAAAAGATATGTAATTCGAACAGAAGTTGGATTAGGAAGTCATAATTGGCAAGTTGAAGTTACACTTACCAATAGAGATTCCATGGGTTTTAGAATGCTTTTAGGAAGGGAAGCAATGGTTGGAAGACTTATAGTTGACCCAGAAAAAAAGTTTGAATTAGGCCAACCTTCTACAGAAAGTTTAAAAGAGTATTATTACAATGAACCTACCAAAAAAGGATTAAAAATTGGATTGTTAGCTAGTAATCCAGAATTATATAGCAACCGACGAATTATTGAGGCCGGAGAAATGCGTGGACATGAAATGCATTTCTTAAATATAAAGTATTGTTATATGAAATTGAGTGCCTCAAATCCTGAAATTCATTACCGTGGTGGCTTGGTTTTAACAGATTTTGATGCAATTATCCCTCGGATTCGACCAAGTATGACTTATTATGGTTGTGCCTTAACTAGACAATTTGAAGCACTTAAAGTATTTGCATTAAACAATGCTGCGGCCATCACTCAATCTAGAGATAAGTTATTCTCTTTACAATTGTTATTGAATAATGGCGTAGATATTCCAACTACAGGTTTTGCTAATTCTCCATTAGATACGGACGATTTAATAAAAATGGTAGGTGGTTCGCCATTAATTGTGAAACTACTTGAAGGAACTCAAGGAAAAGGAGTCGTTTTGGCAGAAACTAAAAAAGCAGCTGAATCCGTTATTAATGCATTTAAAAGTTTGAATGCAAACATATTAGTGCAAGAATTTATTAAAGAAGCCAACGGTAAAGATTTACGTTTGTTTGTAGTAGATGGAAAAGTGGTAGCTGCCATGCAAAGGGAAGCAGCACCAGGAGAATTTCGAGCAAATATTCATTTGGGTGGAACTGCATCAATAGTTAAAGTTACTGCTGATGAAAAAAGAATTGCAATAAAAGCGGCTAAAGCTATGAATTTAAAAGTGGCAGGAGTAGATATTATTCGTTCGTCAAAAGGACCTTTATTGCTTGAAGTAAATTCTTCTCCCGGATTAGAAGGAATTGAAGGTGCTACTCAAAAAGATATTGCTGGTGAAATGATTAAAGCCATCGAGAAAAATTTCAAATAAAAAAATATGAATAATAAATATAAAATTCCTTTAGTTTTATTTCTTTTAGGAATGTTGTTTACCATTGTTGGTGCACTTTTTAAAATAATGCATTGGCCATTTGCAAGTTGGATATTAATTTTAGGAATGTTTAGTGAAGCAATCGCTATAATTGCTTTAATTTCCATTGTACTAAAAAAATCTAAATAAGATCATATTTTGACATAATTGTAAGATTTAATTCAAGAAAAACCTGAAATATTATTTCAAGACGTTAAAATAGAATTCAAAACCATGTCAAAGTTAGATATTACATCCGATTAATTAGACGAAGTGATAAAAGAACACTGCTTAGAATATTATAAACATTTGAAATTAACCATACTTTAAATAAATGGAAGTATTACTTTGATTTCTGGAAATGATAATTTAATACAAACCAAGCATAAAAGAATTCATAAAACATTAAGTTAATGGAGGATAAATTTAGAAAACTTTTACTACTTATTATTACTTGTAGTTTTATTGTAGCATTCGGTGCTTTGTTTAAAATTATGAAATGGCCTGGTGCAACATTCATTTTTAATACTGGCGTGGTTTTAGAAGTGATTTTTGGAGCTACAATACTGATTTATTTACTAAAAAATAAAAAATAGATAATGGCATTGGAATACAAATTCTCTTGCGAGAAGTGCAATATTTCATTAAATATGCAATCAGAAGCTCGCATTTGTAGCTATGAATGTACATTTTGTGAATCTTGCGCTACAGAAATGGCTTGTATCTGTCCAAATTGCCAAGGGGAATTAGTAAAAAGACCGAAACGAAGTAAAGATTAATTCATTTCTACTTGAAAACTTTTCAAAAACTGAATTGACTTTTCAATATCGTAATGTAAAATTCTATCTTCTGTAACTAAAGGTACTTCTTCACGATAGGTTTTTACAAACATTTCAATGAAATCACTTGATTTTAAAGGTCTTCTGAATTCGATGGCTTGTGAAGCATTAAATAATTCAATAGCTAAAATGCGTTCTAAATTTTCCACAATTTTCAATGTTTTTGTAGCCGCATTTGCTCCCATACTTACATGATCTTCTTGTCCGTTGCTTGATACGATGCTGTCTATACTTGCTGGAGTTGCTAATTGTTTGTTCTGACTAACAATGCTCGCCGCAGTATATTGTGGAATCATAAATCCTGAATTTAACCCTGGATTACTAACTAAAAATGCAGGTAAATCTCTTAAACCAGAAATTAATTGATAGGTTCTTCTTTCCGAAATGCTTCCTAATTCTGCCAAAGCAATTCCTAAATAATCTAAAGCCATTGCTAAGGGTTGTCCATGAAAATTGCCTCCAGAAATAATTTCATCTTCACCTACAAAAATATTTGGATTGTCTGTTACCGAATTAATTTCGGTAGTAAATACTTTTTTTACGTGCTCAATTACATCTTTAGAAGCGCCATGAACTTGCGGAATACATCTAAAAGAATAGGGGTCTTGTACGTGTTTTTTGGGATGAGCAATAATTTCACTTTCATCTAATAATTCTAGCATATGTGCTGCTGTTTCTAATTGCCCATTATGTGGTCGAACTAAATGAATTAATTCATTAAAAGGCTCTTTTCTTCCGTCAAATCCTTCTAGAGAAACTGCGGATACAATATTTGCTAAATGTGCTAATTTTTCGGCTTGAATTAAATTATAAACGCCATAAGCACTCATAAATTGCGTTCCATTTAATAAAGCCAAGCCTTCTTTTGATTGTAATGTAATTGGATTTAAATTTAATTTTTCTAAAACTTTATGTGTAGGTTGACGGAATCCATCATAATATACCTCACCTTCATTAATTAAAGGTAAACACAAATGAGCTAAAGGTGATAAATCGCCACTTGCACCTAACGAACCTTGTGTATAAACAATAGGTAAAATATCATGATTGTAAAAATCAATTAATCGGTTAACGGTTACTAATTGTACACCTGAATGTCCGTAACTCAAAGATTGAATTTTTAATAACAACATTATCTTTACAATCTCGTGAGGTACTTCGTCACCAGTTCCACAAGCGTGTGACTTCATTAAATTTTCTTGAAGTTTTGTTAAATTTTCAGTCGAAATTTTAATATTATATAACGAACCAAAACCAGTATTAATTCCGTAAATAGCTGTATCATTAGTAGCCATTTTTTCATCTAAATACGTTCTGCATCGTTCTATTTTTGAGATAGCATCTTCTGAAAGGGCAATTTTTTTCCCTTCAAAAATAATTTCTCTAACTTTTTCAATTGTAAGTACTGATGAATCTATGTAATGCATTTCATTTTGTTTTAGCTGCCAAAATTCAATAAACAAATTCTAAAATGCAACTATTTTCAGTATTAAAACAATATTTTATGAATTTCTTACTATTTGTAAGTTTTTTGATGTATTTTTTTAAGAATTTTCAATACATTAGCAACTTTAAATTTTTTATAAAATCGTACAATGAAAAATACAGCATTAACAGCTATTCACGAAAGTTTAGGAGCAAAAATGGTTCCGTTTGCAGGTTACAACATGCCTGTTCAATATGAAGGAGTAAATGCAGAACATGAAATAGTAAGATCTGGAGTTGGGGTTTTTGATGTTTCGCACATGGGAGAATTCTTTTTAAAAGGAGAAAATGCCTTAGCTTTAATTCAGAAAGTGACTTCTAATGATGCTTCTAAATTAGTGGATGGAAAAGCACAATATTCTTGTTTACCAAATAATGAAGGCGGAATTGTTGATGATTTAATTATATACAAAATTGCCGATAATCATTATATGTTAGTTGTAAATGCTTCTAATATCGAAAAAGATTGGAATTGGATTTCTAAACATAATGATTTAGGTGTGGAGATGCAAAATCTTTCAGATAATTACTCTTTGTTAGCCATTCAAGGACCAAAAGCCGCTGAAGCAATGCAGAGTTTAACTTCAATAGATTTAGTAAATATGGGATATTATACATTCCAAATTGGTGAATTTGCAGGAAAACAAGATGTAATTGTTTCTGCAACGGGTTATACGGGTTCTGGTGGATTTGAAATTTATTTTAAAAATGAAGATGCTAGGACTATTTGGGCAAAAGTTTTTGAAGCAGGAGCAGCTTTCGGAATTAAACCAATTGGTTTAGCAGCACGTGATACATTACGTTTAGAAATGGGATTTTGTTTATACGGAAACGATATTAATGATACCACTTCGCCATTAGAAGCAGGTTTGGGTTGGATTACTAAATTTGAAAAAGAATTTACGAATTCTGAAAACTTGAAAAAACAAAAAGAAACGGGTGTTTCTAAGAAATTAGTTGGTTTTGAGATGATTGACAGAGGAATACCACGTCATGATTACGAAATTGCTGATGTAAATGGTAATGTAATTGGAATTGTAACTTCTGGAACGCAATCACCATCTTTAGGTATTGCAATTGGAATGGGATATGTTGCAACAACATTCGCAACACCAGATACTGAAATTTATATTCGAATTAGAAACAAAGATATCAAAGCAAAAGTGGTTAAAATGCCATTTTTTAAGAAATAATTTTAAAACAAGAATTATGAAAAAGTTCCTTTTTATTATTTTAATAGTAAATTTTAGTTTTTCTCAGACTAAAAATGTTAAAGTAAATTTTCCAACATATATTATAAATGGTGCTGAAATTGGATTTGAATTTTCAAATAAAAAAGGCAAAACCAGTCATGAGTTTACCTTGATAACTATGAAAGCACCATCTTTTGACAAAAATGGAGATTATGACCAATTTGGTGTAGAATATAAAATGAAAAATTTCATATTTAATAAAAAAGCATTAAACGGTTTTTATATTGCGGCGCCAATAGTAAACTTTATTAATTTTAAAAGAGAATACGATTTTAACAGTGAAAATATAAAAACACTCGGTGTTGGAAGCGTTGCGGGTTATCAGTTTTTCTTATTAAATACGCCAAATTCAAACCTTACCTTAGATATTAATATGGGAGGTAATTTTCAAATACCTTATGATATAAAAAACATAGATCAGTATTTTAATAGTGAAAGTGACCAAATTGATGGCTTATTTTTATTGCCTAAATATTTAAGATTTAATATTTCTATTGGATATGCTTTTTTATAGTTTTTATTAATTTGACATTAAAAAACCTGCTAATTAGCAGGTTTTTTTATGATTGTTATTGAGGCTTCTTCGTTTTTGTTCAATGTAGCTAATAATTCAAAACTTCTGTTTTTGTCGTGAAGTTCTAATTTTGCTGTATTGGGTTTTATTTTTCCCTCATTGACAGCTACAACTTTGAAAATATCGTTTTTTCCAATTAAACTGATATTAATTGTTTTCTTTTTGTTGGTTACTGCGTATTCAGATAAAATCAATTTGTTGTTATGATATACGTTAATAATATCGCCATCTTCTTGACCGTTATCCCAAATGTCCAATTTCAATATTGAAGATTCCCAAAACACATTTAAATTTTGATCTTTACTTAATTTGTTGATTTTTAAACTGTCAATAAGTTTAATTGGGTTGGATTCATTTTTGGTTTTAGCATCTATTTTCTTTGACCCTTGTAATTTTTTATTTACTTTGTTCACTAAATTATATATTTTATTACTTCCAATTAAAGACATTGTACCATCTATACATTTGGTTTTGTTGTTAAATAAACCTTTGAATGCGCCTTCTAATTTGCTTGTATTTTCAACTAATTTTACTTTTCCAGTGAAGTTCACAAAGCAAAATGAATTTTCATCAAATTTTGATTTTGTATATAATATTTCCCTTTCTTGAAAGGTAAATTGTTTTTTAGATTTGTCATAAGTACCCTTGATTAAATTTTTTGTTTCGTGAGCACCATCCAAATCAGTAACCGAATAACCACTAATTTTTCCATTGACTTCTGTAAAAACCAATCGGTATGTTATGATGGTTTTGTCGTTTCCATTTAATTTTAGAGCGCCATAGAATTCGTAATTTACTTGAGAATAACAAGTTAAAGAAAACAGAGAAAGTAATTGTAAAAAATATTTTAGGTTTTTCATTGCAGTTTGAGATTAATTATTATTTTTGTGTAAATTTAAAACTTTTATTTTATGAAAATCAAATTATTTTTATCAGCTTTAATGCTGTTTGTTGGAACGTTAACTGCAACTTATGCTTCGTTTCCAGTTCAAAGAACTACTTCTAACAACACGAACACTACTGTTGTTGTTGAAAACCAAGAAGATGAATTGTCTTCTCCTGCAGTTGCTGGTGAAGGAAAAAGTCAAATTATTGCTTTAGTATTAGTTGCTTTAGTAGGTGGATTAGGAATCCATAGATTTTATTTAGGATATACATGGCAAGGTGTTGTTCAACTACTAACTGGTGGTGGATGCGGTATTTGGGCTATTATTGATCTTATCAGAATTATTACTGGTGATTTAAAACCAAAAAACGGTAGTTATACTAAAACACTATAATATAAATGTTTCGTAAATTATTTTTTTACACATCTAACGTAGTAACAATATTAGCTCCTATTGTGTTATTGTTTTTACCAGCTACTTTTTTCGATAAAGGCGAAAGTGTTTGTTTATCTGTACAACTTGCAAATATTCAATGTTACGCTTGTGGTCTGACAAAAGCTGTAATGCATTTTATACATTTTGATTTTACAGGAGCTTGGGGTTATAATAAACTTTCATTTATTGTAGTGCCAATGTTAATACCAATGTGGGTTAAAGCGATTTACGATATTCAAGGTAAAAAAATGCCTGGCATTATAGGAAGACTATCTTATGCAAATAAATAATTTTAAATATTTATTTCATATAGTATAATAAAGAAAAACCTGCTAAATAGCAGGTTTTTCTATTTTATTTACTGTTACATGTAGTACTTGAGTATCTTCATCTAAATCCATAAAAATACAATCGCCTTCATGAATTTTAGAGGTGATTATTTCTTCGGCCAAAGCGTCTTCAACATGTTTCTGTATAGCTCTTTTTAAAGGACGTGCTCCAAATTGTTTGTCAAAACCTTTTTCAGCAATATAATCTTTCGCTTTTTCAGAAATGGTAAAAGTATATCCTATGTTTTTAATGCGTAAAATAAGTTTTTCCATTTCAATATCAATAATTTTATTAATATCATGTTTTTCTAAACTATTGAATACTATAACATCATCAATTCGATTTAAGAATTCAGGAGCAAATGCTTTTTTCAATGCGTTTTCAATCACTGATTTGTTATAATCATCAGCTTGTGCAGTTTTTGCAGCCGTTCCAAAACCAACCCCTTGTCCGAAATCTTTTAATTGACGTGCGCCAATATTGGATGTCATTATAATTATTGTATTTCTAAAATCAATTTTTCTGCCTAAACTATCGGTTAAAAATCCATCATCTAAGACTTGTAACATCATGTTAAAAACATCAGGATGGGCTTTTTCAATTTCGTCTAACAATACAACAGCATAGGGTTTTCTTCTAATTTTTTCGGTTAACTGACCGCCTTCTTCGTAACCAACATAACCTGGAGGTGCACCGACTAAACGTGAAATAGCAAATTTTTCCATGTATTCACTCATATCGATTCGAACTAATGCCTCTTCAGAGTCAAATAATTCTTTGGCAAGTACTTTGGCAAGTTGTGTTTTTCCTACACCTGTAGAACCTAAAAAGATAAACGAGCCAATTGGTTTATTAGGATCTTTTAATCCAGCACGGTTTCTTTGTATAGATTTAGCAATTTTTTGCACCGCTTCGTCTTGACCAATTACTTTTCCTTTAATCAATTCGGGTAATTTTGCTAGTTTGTTACTTTCGGTTTGTGCAATTCTATTAACTGGAATTCCGGTCATCATTGAAACAACATCGGCTACATTATCTTCTGTAACTTCAACTCGATTGAGTTTTGCGTCTTCTTCCCATTTTTCTTGTGCGATGGCTAAATCTTTTTCTATTTTCTTTTCATCATCTCGTAATTTTGCTGCTTCTTCAAATTTTTGTTTTTTCACAACAGAATTTTTCAATTCACGAACTTCTTCCAGTTGTTTTTCTAATTCTAAAATTTGTTTTGGTACCTCAATATTAGTAATGTGCACTCGAGAACCTGCTTCATCTAACGCATCAATTGCTTTGTCTGGCAAAAAACGGTCAGTCATGTATCTACTAGTAAGTTTTACGCAAGCTTCAATTGCTTCTTGAGTGTAGATTACATTATGATGGTCTTCGTATTTTCCTTTGATATTATTTAAAATCAGGATAGTTTCATCAATAGTAGTAGGTTCTACAATTACTTTTTGAAAACGTCTTTCTAATGCACCATCTTTTTCAATATATTGTCGGTATTCATCTAAAGTAGTGGCGCCTACACATTGAATTTCTCCTCTTGCTAATGCAGGTTTAAACATATTACTTGCGTCAAGAGAGCCTGTAGCACCCCCAGCCCCAACGATAGTGTGGATTTCATCTATAAATAAAATAATATCATCGTTTTTTTCTAATTCATTCATTACCGCTTTCATACGTTCTTCAAATTGGCCACGATATTTTGTGCCGGCCACTAATGATGCCAAATCTAAAGTTACTACACGTTTATTAAATAAAATACGAGATACTTTTTTCTTTACAATCATTATTGCTAAACCTTCAGCTATTGCTGATTTACCAACGCCTGGTTCTCCAATCAAAAGCGGATTGTTCTTCTTTCTGCGACTTAATATTTGTGATACTCTTTCAATTTCTTTTTCTCGCCCAACAACCGGATCTAATTTTCCATCTTCAGCCATTTCAGTTAAATCTCTTCCAAAATTGTCCAAAACAGGTGTTTTTGATTTTTTGGTTGTTTTATTTCCGCTATTGCTAATAGGGTTTGGAATTTCGTCTTTATAATTATCTTCCCCAGAATCAAAACTTTCCGCTTTAGGGGTGTTTTTAAAAATATTTTCCGTGTCGTTTGAATTTAGGCTCATATACAATTCTTTTACATTTTCGTAATTAATTTTTAACTTATTTAACAACTTCGTTGTCGGATCGTTTTCGTTTTTTAACATACAAAGTAGTAATAAAGCGGTGCTTATTGATGTAGTATTGAAAACTTTTGCTTCAAGAAACGTGTATTTTAATGCTCTTTCTGCTTGTCGTGTTAAATGTAAGTTTTTTTTGTCGTTGTTAGGTAATGCATTTGGATTAGCTGGGCTAAGAATCTCAACTTTTTTTCTTAGTAATTCAAAATTAATATTTAAAATGTTTAAAATATCAATCGCACTTCCATTTCCGTCACGCAACATACCTAAAATTAAGTGTTCAGTGCCAATAAAATCATGCCCTAAGCGTAGCGCTTCTTCTTTGCTAAACTGAATTACATCTTTAACCCTTGGTGAAAAATTATCTTCCATAAAATTTTTAAACTTTTTAAAATAAAAGCATAGTTTCTATAAATTAGAAGAATACTATGAATACCGCTAATTGACAAAAAAAAAATGAGAAAGCAAAATGAATTGACTATTAATTTGTTAAAATTTTCTTCAATTATTGTTGATAAGTATTTGGATTTTGTTTGTATTTTTAGTTTTAAAAAAGACAAAAAATCGTATATTGGCACGTTTAAAAAAAATGAGTAAAAATTAAATAAAAACCTATGACTGACGGAGAAAAGTTAATCCCGATTAATATTGAAGATGAAATGAAGTCAGCCTACATCGATTATTCGATGTCGGTTATTGTATCAAGAGCATTACCAGATGTAAGAGATGGTTTAAAACCAGTACACAGAAGAGTATTATTTGGTATGTATGAATTAGGCGTTTTTTCTAACAGAGCCCACAAAAAATCTGCTAGAATTGTTGGAGAAGTTTTGGGTAAATACCATCCACACGGTGATACGTCAGTATATGATGCTATGGTTCGAATGGCACAAGAGTGGAGTTTACGTTATTTGATGGTTGACGGTCAAGGTAACTTTGGTTCGGTAGATGGAGATAGCCCTGCTGCAATGCGTTACACCGAAGCTAGAATGCGAAAAATATCTGAAGAGATGTTGGCAGATATTGACAAAGAAACGGTTGATTTTCAATTGAATTTTGATGATACTTTAGAAGAGCCAAAAGTATTACCTACAAAAGTTCCTACTTTGCTAATAAATGGTGCTTCAGGTATTGCTGTAGGTATGGCTACGAATATGGCGCCACACAATTTATCAGAAGTAATTGATGGAACCTTAGCTTACATTGATAATAACGAAATTGAAATTGATGAATTAATCAAATATATAAAAGCACCTGATTTTCCTACCGGAGGAACTATTTATGGCTACGAAGGAGTAAAAGAAGCTTTCAAAACAGGTAGAGGACGTATTGTTATGCGTGCAAAAACTATGTTTGAAGAAGTAAATGGTAAAGAATCAATTATTGTAACAGAAATTCCATATCAAGTTAATAAGGCCGATATGATTAAGAAAACGGCTGATTTGGTTAACGAAAAAAAAATAGAAGGGATTTCTACTATTCGTGATGAATCGGATAGAACAGGTATGCGAATTGTTTATGAATTAAAACGTGATGCTGTTCCAAATGTTGTTTTAAATACACTATATAAATTCACGCAATTACAATCTTCTTTCAGTGTAAATAATATTGCATTGGTAAATGGAAGACCACAGATGTTAAATTTAAAAGATTTAATTCATTATTTCGTGGAACACCGTCATGAAGTTGTAGTTAGACGTGCACAATATGATCTAAGAAAAGCAGAAGAAAGAGCACACATTTTAGAAGGATTGATTATTGCATCTGATAATATTGATGAGGTAATTAAAATCATAAGAGGTTCTAAAGACGGAGAAGAAGCCAGAACAAGATTAATAGAGCGATTCAAATTATCAGAATTACAAGCTCGAGCCATTGTTGAAATGAGACTGCGTCAGCTTACTGGTTTAGAGCAAGATAAATTGAGAGCTGAATATGATGAAATTATGAAATTAATTACTAGCTTAAAAGAATTATTAGCTAGTAAAGAATTAAGAATGCAAGTCATTAAA